>JAZBNQ010000383.1:0-3155 GCA_036350775.1 Mariniphaga sp. | reverse complement strand
GGGCCGGGAACATAGGTTAATCCGAAATTGGTTGCCAGACCGCGAAGGTTGGGCATGTTTTCAATTTGAAGCAGCGAATAGGTTCCTTCAAGGCCCAGCAGCCTGATTTGTTTGGCACCGGTAACCGCGTCGCTGTAACTTACATCCACCGACGGATTTGTTTCGAAACTTTCGGCCAGGTTACAACAGGCCGCTTTATGCAGTTCGGCTCCGTTAATTCTTTCGGTTTGAATGGGATCTATTTTTGAAAGATAGGTCCCCCGGTTTTTATGCACCACTTTCACTTCACCTAATTCCAGGTTGGGTTCCAGAACAACCTCAAGTGGTTTCAGGTCATGCACATGTAATTCCAGGGTTTCATAACCCACAAAACTAACCACCAGAATATGGTTTTCGTTATTTTTTTTGATTTCAAACGTACCTTTTTCATCCGATGCCACACCGGTATTTGTTCCTTTCCAGTAAATATTTACTCCAGGCAAAGGCAGTTTTTCATTTTTGTCCTTTCCATAAACTACTCCTTCCAAAACCTGCGAAACTGCAACAAAGGGAAGCAATAGCAAAACTAAAATTCCAATTCGTTTCATACTTAAGATTTAAAACATTGTAAATGAACAAAGGGGGTAACAATGCAATCTTAAGCTAAAGCAGGAATTTTGAGTTTATGTATTTCAACCAGAAATTCTGTTGATGTTTGAAATGGCGGTGGTGGATCAATATAATTCCATCCTGAATTGTCCGGTTCATCTTGAAAATTGTATAGGAATACGGTAATCGATTCCAGAACTTTTAATTGAACCGGTTGAATTTTTTCAAAACGTATTTTTTCGTTTACAACCTGGTTGTTAAGTTTTAAATATTTAACAATAATGTTATTACATCCGCAATTTTCAGTATGGGTGCTGCAATCATGGCAATCTCCTTCTGATGTACAAACCTCTTCGCCATTCTCGTTGTGTGCATGGTGAATGTGGTAGTTTTCTTCACAAGTTTCGGGACTAACATAAACTGAAACCTGCTCAATTCCGGAGCAGGAACAGTGTGAATAATAAACCAATACACCTGTTGCCGAAATCAGAAAAATGATTCCCAGGAAAAATATGGCTATGTTTTTGAATACATTCACAGAGCAAATGTAATAAAAATCAGATAAAACATATTGTTAACAGAACGTTAAACTATTGAATACCCAGAATTTCAGCACCTTGTTCAAATACTATATCGCGCGGAATGCCGGCTTCTCCAATCCGATCGAGATCTTTTTGCAACTCTTCGCGGATGAAACCTTTTTCTTCAATCATTTGACGGGCTGTTTCATAATCGCCGTCGCCCTGAATTTTAAGTACCAGTTCCGAAAGGCTGAACATCGCTTCTTTCATCTTTTCAAAATCAACCCGGTAAGTTCCGGAGGCCGGGTCACGTTCAAAAGCGCCGGCTTCCTGGAAATAGTAAAACCGCATCATATTGGCTTTGCCGTGGGCACTGGCGGCTCCAAAACGCACTGAACGAAATATACCTGCCATAAAAGTCACAAAATTATCCATCATCTCTTTATCACCCAGTTCGCCCATTTCGTTCAACTGGTAAACGCACCACAATCCCAGAATATCGGCTTTACTTTCTTCAATGGATGTGTAGGCGTCTTTCAGCGCTTCGCGAACGGTGGTACTTTTGTCCACTGTATTTCCAAGTCCCAGTCCGTGAGCCACTTCGTGAAACATAGTATTTTCAAAAAAAGCATCAAACTTTACATGTTTTCGCTGGTCTTCGTCAATCAACAGGTCGGAAATAGGAACCAGAATTTTGTCGAATTTTGCCTGCATGGAATTTTTCAATTGTAATTTGCGGCTGCCTTTATCTTCCCGAACTTTTTCATCGTTGGGCAGGTTAATGGCAATGGTTTTGCTTCCGGCGTTGCAGTCGCCTGCATAATATATAGCATCGTAAACATTCATGTCTGAATCCACGCCCGGTGTTTCATTTTTGTACTCAGGCGAACAGGGCAAAGCTTCCTGAAGTCCTGGCAGAAAAGCCGCATATTTTTCCAGTTTTTCACTCCACTCCTTGTCTTTAATCAGGATAAATGATTCGTGGGCGGTTTTGTAACCGAAAAGCTGGTCTTCATAATTTTCAATTGGGCCAACGATAAACTCGATGGTGTTGTTTTTCATCTCCATCCAGGCCACATCGCTTTCATAATATTCATCCGTAAGCAAGGCCTGCGCCCTTTTTTCGAGGTAATTTTTCAGCCCGGCATCTTCAGCCAGTTCAGCAGCTTGTTTCAGCAATTCCGACGCCTTGATTACTTCTTCTTTCCAGGCTTCATGATAGGGAACTGCTACAAGATTTCCGTTTTCATCCCTGCGGATTAATGTGTAAAGGCTGGTTTTGGCAGGTTCATCCCAGGCTTCGAATTCCTCTTTGGTCATGTCGGCGGGATAAAAATTAGCGCCGGCAGGTTTCGGTCCCACTCCTTTAATAAACGGTTTGTTATTGTTTAGCCGCTCCCACGGGCCGTAATTTATTTCAAGGAATTTTTTGGTGAATTCATCCAAATCATTGGTAAACAATTCATCTTTATCGCCATAAGCCTGCTGCCAGAAAATATCATCCATAATTTGGGCTGCTTCCAAAAGCAAGGGCAACATCTGCTTTTCTTTTTCTGTTAAAACGGTTAAATCGGTTGTTAGTTTGAATGGGGCAAATTCTTCCACTTTATTTTTCATTTTGTTGTTTGCATCTGCGTTGTTTTCTTGTTTTGGAGTTGATGTGCACCCGAAAAAAAGTGCTGCCATCAGTAAAACTGATAAAAACTGGTTCATTATTAATTCATTTAAATTCTGAGGCCAAAGTTACAAAACGATTTGCACACAAAACAGAATGAACATCAGCCTTTGCAGAATAAATTAAACCAATTCCCCCATATTTATGTTCGTAATTAAAACTCCGTTGTAAGATTTAATTTTGGTGTGCAATACAAAAAATATTAAATTTATGAACAGAAGAACAAGTACTCTCGCGGCTCTGCTTCTGTTTAGTGTGCTGATTACCTCGTGTAGCCGATGCGAAACCGTTACCAAAGAAGTAACAGCCACTGCCTACAATTCTCTGGCGCATCAAACCCACACTGAACATTCAGCAATAACTGCCTGGGG
>JAZBNQ010000382.1:0-7149 GCA_036350775.1 Mariniphaga sp. | reverse complement strand
GAGCCATTAAAATAGTAATCAGCGTATTTAACGGAACCGATTCGAATATTGTTTTCAGTAACGTTGGTATTAATATTAACTTCCTCTGACCTATATGATTCTCCAGCCCCATCAGGTCTGTTCGTATCTAATTGTCCGTCAACATAAATTTTTACATCTTTGAGCTTTGCTCCATCTGCCGGATTGTAAGTTATGGCAACATGATGCCATTGTCCATCGTTTAAGTTTTCGGTGGCGCACTGAACATTGCAGCTTCCGGCTTCCACTCTTATCCTTCCGTTTTCATAAACCATCAGGTTAAACATCTCGCCCTGTACATTTCTTCCCCAGGAAATAATAGTTTTACGCGCTGGTCCGCTCGCTGAAGTTTTATACCACGCTGTTACAGTCCGCTCATGATTTCCTTCGATGCCTTTATAGCTTGCCGACAAATACTGATTGTTATTCCCTGGTGATAAATAGGCTTCATTGAGGTTCCCGAGTCTGTCTGTGGTAAATTCAGCAGTATAATCTCCTATAATTACAAGGTCCCGCTTATAAGAAGAGAGATCAACCAATTCCTTATTAAATTCGTAATGCGCCTGAAGCTCGCCGGTTCCTTCATTTTCAATTACTGTAATAAATCCGTTTTTTTGAATGGAATCGTTACCTGCAGAATTGGTCACCTTAAGACTAACATCAAAAGTTCCCAAGTTGTGGTATGTTACTACCGGGTTTTGTTCAGTGCTTGTTGCCGGTTCTCCCCCTTCAAAAATCCATTCCCAGCTTGAAGGAATATTCTGGGATGCATCGTTGAAAACAACAAAACCTCCGGAATAAACTGTTGTTTCATTCACTGTAAAATTAGCTTGAGGCCCAGAAAGGGCATTCACCCTTATATCAATGCTTTTTTGAACGGTATCCACACTGTTCATCACATCCAGAATGATTTTGTAGGTACCCGGTTCGTTAAAAAGAACTACAGGATTTTGCTCGAAGCTTACAGATGGAGAACCACCTTCAATTGTCCATTTAAAAGAACTCACCGGATCATCGGGCGATGTATTTGTTATGCTGACTGGTTCAGTGGTGAACACCGAAGTTTTATCAACGGTAAAATTTGCCACCGGTGGATTTCCTGAAATACCATATAGTAATGATCTCCAAAAGCCACGTCCATCGGTTGAGATAGTAATAAAACTTTCTTCACGGGTTTCACCATAATAAATATCCATTCCTGAAACACGGATGCCTGGCAAGTTTTTCGAATAGTCGATCCAGTCAGTCATGGTGCTGTCTTTATAATAAACACCAATATCGGTCCCGATGTAGATACCTTCACTGGCCGATTTATCGATTGTCATTTCAAGTAACGCTACCTGGGGAAGATTCTCTGAAATACTGGTCCAGGAAATTCCTTTATCTGAAGACTTGAAAACACGACTTCCCAAAAGGATATATACCAGGTTTTGATTTGATGGATGAGTAGCAATATCTGTAACCTGTCCCGCTGAAGGCAAGCTATTTGTGAGATTTATAAATGAAGGTGATACCTGGCTTACATTATCGCTGCGGTAAAAAGAATTTCCACGGGCCACGTATAAAATTTCGCGATCAGCCATACATTGTTCTACTTTTTGTATTTTTTCATTCCCGCCAAATCCAGATATTTTTTCCCAGCGAACATCGGTATCACGTGCATTCCTGGTGCGCTCCACTTCGAGCAATCCAACGTATAGAATATTTGGGCTCTGATGGTCAATTACACCGGTACCAGTATAATAGCCCCGGTCAGCGTCTTGTGAATTGATTCTTGAAAAACTAAAACCTCCATCAGAGGAACGGCTTATTTTTTCATATTTCAGGTGATAAATAAAATTTTCGTCGGTAGGATCAATAATACAAGTTGCTTCATCGCCTCCCCAGGGAGTAAACCATTCGCCCTGATAATTCAATTTTACACCACAATGCATGGTTCCGCCAGCCACGTTAGTTTTCATTGTTTGACTCTGCGAACATTCATAAATCTCGGCAATGGGTAATCCATCAGTTAATGTTCTGAATTTTCCATCCGTTTGAAGAAGATAAATACCGCCATCGTTTGCAGCGAAAATATTATTATCGTGGGGAGAATATGCCCAGTTTAGCTGGTCAACATGCATTTCCCCGCCATCGGCAGTGAGTTGGGTATTCAGGTAAGTCCAGGTTTTACCTTTGTCTTCCGACTTCCAGGGATGGATACCCCCGGCATAAATTAAATCAGGATTTTGCGGATCAACACAAACAAAAAGGTTGTAATTGGGTTGGCCTCTTGAAATCGCACCATCGTTTTTGTACCCTGATATACATGGTGTATAGCCAGATTGTTTGTGAAAATTTGTACCTGAATCATCTGAAAAATAGAAACCTTCAAATGAATCATCCCCAAGGTGATCCCGAAGGTTTATAACATACACATTATCAGGCGCCGCCGGAGAAACGGCTATTCCCATGAAACAACCCTTTCCGAAAGAGTTGTTTTTTATCCAGTTTTGGCCACCATCCATTGAGCGAAAAAATTCGCTTTCAGAGCCATTGGTTGCTGCATATAATATTTCCGGTTTGGCTGGATGAGAATCGAGATCCTCGATTTTTTCGGCTGCTAAAACCAGTGCCCAGGTTTCGCCGCCGTCATCAGAACGATAGATACCGATCTGAGTTCCTGCTATGATTACATTCTGGTCGTCGTTCTTTAATAATAACGATTTTGTTTCTGATCCTATTGAAGAGGGTTCCCAATTTGCGCCTTCGTCGATGCTTTTATACACCCCGTTGTCGGTGCCAATAAAGATGATATTCGGATCTACATCAGACACTTCGCAAACAAACACCTGTTCAGTCAGATGATCGGTAACAGCTTCCCATGTTGTGCCATAATTGCGGGTGCGAAAAAGACCTCCTTTAAAAGTCGATACATAAAATGTGCTGCTGTCGGTTGGGTGAAATTCAATATCTTTTACCCTTCCGCCATCTTTTTTAATACTGTTTCGTGGTCCTACACTTATCGGTCCGTAATTAATCCAGTTTCCTTCCATCTGTAAACCCGACTTCAACTTCAGGCGCTGAAACTCGCTGCTTACCTGGCGGGAAGATATTACTTTCCCGTATTCATCCAGTCTTCTGGAATTCATGGCATACCACTGTTCAAACTGCTTACTGCGATCACCACGGTGATGTTCATGGTTTTCCCAATAGGAATCAAATGCCTCTCTAATTTCTGACATAGGCACATCGGGCTGCTCCATCATCTCAATCCAAACAGGATAATCCTCCATTTCCGTATTTTCTTTTTGATGGCAGGCTGATGCAACAAACAAAAGGGTAATTAGAAAAAGTATATTTATTTTACTGTTTTGAAGAAACATAAACGGTCAAATTTAGGGAAATAAAGGGCCGCAGTACGAGTGCTGCCCTTCTTTAATCAACTCTATGAAAATTGGATCAAAAATTCAATAATTCTCTTATCCAATGCGTTACATTATTTCACTAAGGAACTTAATCTGTTCTGGTGTTAAAACTTCCTGGTAAATCCGAACATCATCTATAACTCCCTGGAATAAGGAACCCCCAAGTTGGGACCCTATATTTACGTCCGTTTCTCCAGCTACACCGGTATCAATTAGAGCATCCAGGGTAGCATCTTCAACGCCATCAACATAGAGCCGTATTGTATTCCCATCATACGTATAAGCTACATGGTGCCATTCATTGTCGTTCACCAATGTCGTTCCGGTAACTCCGCCACCCTGAAATTCGTAGCGGATTTGTCCTGCTCCCTGATATTTGAATGATGAACGGCTTTTTGTACCGGATGCACCCCAGTGTACCAATCCCGAAGTACTACTCCAGTTTGTTTTAATCCAACAGGCAACTGACCGGGTATTTGCCCCGTTTATACCGGTGTATCCAGTCAGGGTAACATCTTCAGAACCCGTAAATTTAAGGGCAAGGCCGCCATATTTCGACCTTGGTTCGTAAATATTAGAACCACCTGTTCCGTCTACATTTGCCGAGCCTTCGTTGATAAGATCGTTCTCAAAACGCATCTTTACCAATGGTGTAATATCAAGATCAGGAATATTGAGAGGTTTTACTTCAATGTATTTTGTGATCTCATCAGCTCCCGCATCGTTCCTCACCGTTAATGTGATGCCCATACTTCCCTCGGCAACGAATTCCACTTCAACGCTTTTCTGGTTACTGTATGTTGGATTTCCACCTTCAACACGCCAGGTATACAAATAAGGAGAATTTTCAGATGCGTCAGTAAAAGTAACAATTTCACCTACCTCTATTGACCAGTCATTGTCGCTTGCTGTGAATTCTGCCACCGGCAGATTACCGGCTGGAATCGGTTCATCATCATCTGAACAGGATACAACACCTAAAGCTATGGCAAACAGCAGAAGGAAATAAATATTTATCGTCTTTAATTTCATGATTTTCTCTTTTTTTGTTTAACTCCAATGTTTATTGCCATCCCGGATTTTGTTCCAACTGTGGGTTGAGAACAATTTCTTCTGAAGGAATAGGATACAAATAATAATAATCTTCAAAAGCAGGTGGATTTCCCGAAACCAGCTGCACATAACCTTCTGCAGCACTTCCCTGTATTGGAATTACTTTTCCAGGATAATCACTTTGTTTAATCCATCTTCCCAATTTAGGTTCGGTAGCCCAATCCATTTTTTTCCATCTCCTAAGATCTGGTGTGCGAAAACCTTCACCCATCAGTTCAATACCTCGTTCACGACGAATCTCCCAAAGTATTGGATCAACTGATGGATCGCGGCTTGGGTCGAATGAAGCATCAATCTGGCCAATTTCCATCGGAGCAACTTCACCACGAGCCCTGGTTTTATTGATGGTAGCATTAGCAACATTTTGGTCGAATCTTCCCAATTCAAACATCGCTTCTGCATGGTTAACCAAAACTTCGCCCATGCGGAAAATTGGACCATCGTTGTAATCGCGCGATGACGTTCTGAAACTCACGTTGCTAAAATATTTCCAAAAGCGGTAACCGGTAGCGGTTTGTGTGGGCAATAATCCAGTGAAATTCGGCACTTCGGTGGTGATGCGATCTGACCAGTTTCGATCGGGTAATTGCTTAAATGGAGAGGTTAAGTCTTGGTCTGGAATAGCTCCGCTAACCCTCACCATTTCATCAAACCATTCTTTATCAGCATCAACTCCTGTATGTGACCAATTTCCTGTACCCGAAGAATTTACTTTGTAAGAAGGAGGTGTCATTACTAAAATACGGGTATCTCGATTCCTGAATTCTGCATACTTGTCCTTATCGCCTTGGTAGAGGTCGCTATTGTATATAGATTTACCATCTTTACAAAGGAACAAGTCAATGCCACGACGGGTAATACCTACTTTTTCATTTGTTGACCGAACATTTGTAGAACCTATGTGGTATCCTGCATCGTCTTGAATATAGTGCCGATATAACAGGATTCCTGGTTGTCCGATCAAATCTTCACTATTAAAAATATGATCATATACAGGCATTAAATCAGGATGTTTTTGGATTAAAACTGAAGATGCATCAATACTTGCCTGCAAATAAGTTTCTGAATTACCGAGATTGTGGTATTTACGCCAGGTTCCTTCAAACAAACCATAACGCGACATCAATGCGCGGGCAACATCTGCATTCACAGTATTTTCACCGTCGCCTTCTTCCTTAATGTTGTCGATGGCAAAATTCAGGTCGCGAAGAATGTTGGCAGCAACTTCATCACGCGTTGCCCGAGGTCCAAATAATATGTCTTCATTTTGCTCGTTAATGGCATTCTCTACCCACGGCACACCTCCAAATTTTTTCAGCAACTGAAAGTATTCAAACGACCGGAAAAACAATGCCACACCTCGCCAGTGTGCTTGTTCTAATTCTGTCATGTTCGAATTTTCCAGGTTATCCAACATCAGGTTCGTACGACGTATTTTTTTGTAACCCTCTGTCCAGTCTGCATCCGATGCAGGAATGTTCTCACGTTTCCATATATACGTTTCACCATTGGTTGAATAACCATTTTCAAGCAGATCGGCATCGCAGTCCTGAATAGTTGGACGGTAACGTTTTCCGTTCTCCCCACCTCTTGGATAAGGATTTAAAGATTCATAATAACCCCAGGCAAAAACCTTACAATTGTCGTAGGTGTCAAACATTGTGGCTTCAGACAATTCATCCTTTGGAGCCAGTGTTAGAAAATCATCATTACATCCTATGGTAAATATAAGGAGTAACAAAATTGCTGATATGTTTTTTATGTATTTCATTATCATTGTTTTATAATTTAGAATGTTAGATTTAATCCCAATGAATAGTTTCTCATAAACGGATAGGCTCCGTTAGCACTTTGATCAGGGTCCAGCCCTGTGGGCAAATGATCGAAGGTAACCAGGTTGTCTCCTGCTACAAATATGCGCAGGCGGTTCATTTTAACACGGTTCAGCAATTGTATTGGGAAAGTATAACCAAAGGTTATATTCTGAATTCTTAGATAGCTGCCATCGGAAAGATACTTCGTTTGTGTCCACCTGCTTCTGCCATAGTTACTGTTGGTATTTCCTTCAGGGTTACCATAAATACGTGGATAATAGGCATCCTGATTATCCGGCGTCCAGTAATCGAGTTGGTGTGCATAAATATTATCGAATTCGCTGGGGAATGGCCAGATTACATCTGAATTCAGATTAAGGTCGCGTTTGCCCACACCACTCAGTAAAAAGCTGAAATCGAATCCTTTATATTCAACAAAACCATTTATACCAAATTGATATTTACGATTGTTATTACCAATTACTTTACGATCCCCAGGACCTGTACGCGGAATCATTTCTCCGTTTTCATCGTATTCTGTTATCAAGGTATTGTTACCGGAATTGATTATTCCATCACCATTTAAGTCTTTATACTTTATATCTCCCGGAAGCGGAGTTGGTGCATTTTCGATATATGGAACTCCGTCTTTTAATTGTCTGTCGGGTCCGTAAAGATGTGCATCAAGTATTCCTTCAACAAAATCATCAATGGTGTAATAACCATCTGTAACATATCCCCAAATTTCACCAATTTCTTGTCCTACGTAATAATTATTAATCAGCATTCCTTCATTC
>JAZBNQ010000381.1:0-4139 GCA_036350775.1 Mariniphaga sp. | reverse complement strand
TACTCCGGGAAAAAATCCGCTGCACCACCATTTGCTGTCGGAGGTTATAATTTCATCCTTTTCTTTTACATACGACCTTGGCAGTCTGCCCTCCTTATCATCCAAATATTCAGCCATTTCCACTGCCTGGCTTTCAATTACTTCAAAACTTTTGGAAATTACTTCCTGCATAGGGTCGATCCTTTTACACGACACCACTACCATCAGTAAAACAAAAAAATAAATTAGATTTCTCATGATTACCATTTATATAAAATTTGATTTTATTTTCTTTAATAATACATTTTTATTTGTCCTGAAAAAAATCTTTTCTGACTTCTATCTGCCGTGTGGAGGTTATCCCTTCGGCTTCCACTTTCCAGGAGTCCTGATCTCTCCAGAGAATTAAATCGTTACCTAAACGAATGGCCATTCCGCCTTGGGCTTGCAGTAAGCAGGCATTTAATATTCCACTATCTAAAGATTGAACGTTTTCTACATCTTTTATTTCCAGTTTCTTTCGCGGTGTTGAAGGCGGGCCGGGTTTATCAACAGCAGGACCATCCGTTTTATCCACGCGCATTACGGTTACAAACTTTTTCGACAGGGATGGTTCTGTTGTGGATGCTGTTAAATGAAACTGGTTTTGAAAACTCAGGGAATCCACAACCTGAGGAGTGAATCCGGAATGCTGAACATATTCCAAATCGCCGGGAGTAAGAAACCTTGAAGTTAGCCTGACATTGCCGGATTGATTCACCATTAGATTTTTTTCCTGATTGACCTTGATTTCGGTTGGACTGTGCAATAACCATTGAAAAGAAGATTCACTGCCTGATGTTTTCAGGTCGTCGATTAAAACAAAATAATCGGGCCTTATGAACAAAATATGCCGGTGAAACCGGTCAAGCCGCCCGCCATAAGCGCGGGTTGCATCGCCAGTAACGAAAACATATTCTCTTTCTTCTGCATAATTTATTATTTCACCTGATGAATTGCGTGTTCTGGTAACCTGCCCCTCGTTGTCAACCAAAATGCTGTTGTGCGCTTTGGTATGCCACATCCACTGGCGGTGGTGCGGTGAACCGTGCAACTGTCGGGCTCCTGTACTTATGGCCAGGGGCTCACCATAAGCCTCTATTACAAATGCATTCTGACTGGCAAAATTATGGCTGATTGCGCCAAAAGGATTACTCTGAAAAATCAGGGTTACGTTGTTATCCGGGTCGGGCATATTGCTATGCATGGCAGCAAGGCCCACATCCTTAAAAACGTGCGATTGCGGAATATCTGCGGGAGAACGGGCTTTAAGTTCCGGATCATAGTAAAGAAATGCTTCACGGTTTGAACTGTGCGTGATGTCAAAAACCTCGGCATGCCACCTGAACCAGGGATTTCGATACAAGGTTGACAAATTATACATCAACTGACCATGACTTTCTCCAACAGGAGACTCATGGCTGTCGCCAAAAGCACGGGTTGGCCTTTTGGGATAAGCGGCATACAATCCGAAGTAACCGGTATTTTGAAAAAAAGGTTTTTCTTTAAGCGGGATTCCCATTCGATCCAACTCGGTTACTGCCCTGAACATCCTTCTCATGTACCCTCCCCAGTAACTGATTCCCTCATGCCAACCCCCGTCGCTTTTTCCCCAGGCCGGATAAGTGCTCCAAAGGAGTTTCAGGGTATAATCAAGCCAATCGGATACTTCAGGCACATCGTGGGCCAAAACGATACTACCCTCCACCACAAATCCCACCATTCGCCCGGGATGACTGGAAAAAGGCTTCGTTTCCATAGGTCGGGAACGGTGAACATCGTAACTAATCTGGTGCATTCGGGCAGCAAGTACCTCAAGGCATATTTTTCGCTCTTCTTCGGATAAAATATCATAGATCCAATCGAATACAGGAGGACAGTTTTCGGCAATATCCATTCCAAGCTCGGTGGGCCAAATTGCACTGGAGGGCCCTTCAACATTCCACGACATAAAATGCATAAGCCGCCGTTTCGCCTCCAGGGCAAAACGTTCATCACCCGTATAAATATAGGCCAGTGCGCTGGTAACCATCCGCTGCGTGTAGGGGCGCATGGAACGCCAGGCGTTTACATAGGCCATGTTCGGGTCATCATATTCATCCCACATTTTGGGTTCTTCAAATAACGGTTCCTCCATTTCAAGAATTTGTTCGGCCTCACTAATTACATCGTTTGTAATATGGCTGAACTTTCCCCCGGCATCGGACCGTATTTCTTCAACCAGCTTTGGCGAAAAATGCAACCGCGGGCGATCTTTGGGAATGCGTGAAATTACTTCTTCCACCGGAATAAAAGGAAAAGCCACGGCATCTTCGGGAATTACAAATGACCGTGTTTTACTAACCACATCATTTCCATTCCCGGTAAATCCATACCTCCAGTACCATATTCCCGGCTGCAATACTTCGGTTGGAATATGTACGGTTATGCCTAAATCAGAAACCTTTGTTGTTGAACCAGGCTGAAAATTAGCCGAACGGGAATATTGGACAAAGTAATTGTTGATCCCCTCAACGGGCAACCACCGAAATGCAGGTGGATTGGCAGCAATTGTTTCCCCATCTCCGGGGAAATAATTAACCTCATCTTGAGCGGGCGGTCTGTCGGGTTGCTGAGCAAAGGCAGGCATCCCCAATAAAACAGAACTAACAATCAGAAAAAATATCAAAATCAATTTCGTGGTTTTATTCCATCCCCATGAACTGTTATTGCAACAGACTTTGTGTGGTATGTTTTCACTCATGCTAAAAACCCGGATAAGATGCTTCATTTCCATAAATATTTTTATTTCCGTTCTTATTACGATTTTATTTCAGTTCCTAAGATTTCTCTTGTTTTTCATTTTACCAATCAGCCAGTGGTTTACCCCAAAAACCGGCCTGTTCACTCAAATTTTGCGGTACCAGGATAACCTCGAAAATTTCTTTCGAGTTTGCCGGAACTTCGCATTCAAAACCTACGATAATGGTTCCGGGATTTTCTGCATCGTAGTTGTTGGTTGGCGCCGTGCTCCAGATTTTCATTTGCAGGTTTTCCGGCCCCTTAACTTTTAATTTCAGCACTTTGCCACCATCGGTTAAGGTTGCCTCGTTACCGCCCAGTTCAACATGCGAAAAGGTGACCATCTGCCAGCGAACTGTTGTTGATTTATCCAGTGTTTCAAATTCATCGCGCACCAGCAGGTATTCTTTATTCAGCAAAGCCACGCCCCGTTCTGCACTTTTAACCTGATCGCGATACAGGGTTGAAATATCGGAAACTGCGAACATTGAATTTTCATCGTCAGAAAATTTATCGATTTTGGCAAATCCGTTTACCCGTTGTTGCTGGTTATCAAAAATTAAAACATTGTGCGAGAAGGTGTTCATCCTGAAAATGGTCCAACGCTCAGCATCCTGTGCTTTTCCAAAAATTTGCATGCCAAGCGACTCCAGCGATTCGTAATTTTGCATGCCCAAATCGGTAGCCCAGCGTCTTCCATTCGTTTCAAAAATAAAAGAACCCACATCCATGTGCCCGTGATTGACTGAAGGCGAACCAGCTTTGAAACCTACATAGGCAGCCTGGTCGGTCCAGTCGCTGCGCATCATGGCCACCGGATTTCGCCCCTGCCCCATCCAGAATTTTTCTTCGGGTTCCGAAATATTTTCCAGCGGAATGTTCTTTCCCCAAATCAGAATGGCAGGCAATTCACGAATTCCTTTAAATGAATCGAAGTTCGATTTTTGCAGAAATTGTTTTTCAGACCATAAAACCGAAGGATTTCCGGTGCGTTCGGCAAACCAAAACATGGCGGGATGAATGTTGGCACCCGTTCCGCAATCGCCCCAGGTAAAATTTCCGCCTGTAGGGGTAATCATGTGTTTCAAAAAATGGCCGGTATTCAGAAACCCTGAATTGTCGGTTAATCCGCGGTCGTTTCCCAGGTATTTTTCCACGGCGCTTAAAAACAACACATTAAATGTTGTACCATAACCCCAGTAACTGTAGCCTTCGGGATAAATCCCATCGGGTTTGTATTCATCCATAGCCAGCGGAATGGATTCAAAAGCGCGGTTGATAATTTCTTCGGCCAGGTCAGGATAATCTTCCTGAATAGCCAGGGCACCAAAAACCATCCC
>JAZBNQ010000380.1:0-4027 GCA_036350775.1 Mariniphaga sp. | reverse complement strand
GTCAATAAACGGATTGGCCTGGTTGGAAACAAAGGTTTCGAGCAGGTGCGTGAGCGCATCCATTCCGGTTGTGGCGGTAATTTCAGGAAGCATGGAAAGAGTAAGTTCCGGGTCAATTACAGCCACATCGGGAAACATAAGCGGACTGCGCAGGCTCACTTTTACCTTGTGTTCAGGCGAATGGATTACAGCATTTTTTGTTACTTCAGCGCCGGTGCCGGCGGTAGTTGGAATGGCAATAAACGGCAACGGTTTTTTTTCAAGTTTTTTGCCCTTTCCAATAACTTCAAGGTAATCCAGCAGTTCGCCCTTGTTTGGAGTTAGTGCAGCAATAGCTTTTGCACTGTCTATAACACTTCCGCCGCCAAAACCAACAACCGCTTTGCAATCTTTTTCGCGGGCAAATTTTACCCCGTTGGAAATCATTTCGGTGGTGGGTTCTTTTTCCACCTGAAAAGAAAATACACTAAAACCCCCTGCTTCCAGGTTTTCGGTTAAAAATTTTACGCGTTCAGGGGTTTTTCCTGTAACCAAAAAAATATTCTGTCCCATTCCCTGAAGCAAATGCGGGACTTTGGAAACTGTTCCGTTCCCGAAAATAACCTGGGTTGCCGTTGAAAATTCAAAGTTTATTCCCATCCTTCATCCACCGGAAATACATTAAAATATTTTACTGAAGTACGCGGTTCGGCCATCATGTGGGCCACTTCGTCGCGCCAGCGCTGGTAATGTTCAGTCTCTTTGTGCCTGGCCGGATCTTCATACGTGCGGTAAACCTCAACCAAAACAAATCGAGTGCGATCGTCCTGCTGCTGAATTACATCGAAACGTGTTATTCCGGGCTCCAGCAAACTCTGCCGGGCATTTTCAACAGTGGCCTGCTTAAAATTCTCAACGTAATCCTTCTCTACATGAACGAAAACATGTACTATAAACATAGTGTTGGATTTTAAATATTTACCTGCAAATTTAAAAAAGTGAAATGGTTTCCACATGTTTTTGTTGACCATTTGGTAAAGAATTAGTAACTTCTATGTGTTTTTAAAACACCTTAATGAGCTGCAAAAAAGAAGAAATAGTTATTAAACACACTCAATTTCTGATATTTACTTTGTTTTTTTTTGTTATAAGTACCATTGCTAAAAGTGCAACAGACACAACTTTAATTAATACTTTAACAAGCGAAGCTTACAACCATGCCCGTAAAAATACTGACTGGAGTATTTCCAATGCTCATCAGGCATTATCAATTTCAAATAAAATGCACTATCCAAAAGGCATTGCCGATGCCAGCCTGGCACTTGGTGCTTCATATCTGGCCAAATTCAATCCTAACGACAGCGCTGGTTTTTATTACCAACAGGCATTGGATCTTTATGCCCAGATGTCTAATTTTACAGGTCAGGCACGTGCCTGTTACGGGCTTTCTTATGTATATAGTTTTAAAAGTAATACCCAAAAAGCAGAGGAATTTGGAGCACGAAGCGTAGAATATTTTCGAAAAGCCGGAAATGCAAAAGAAGAAGTTGCTGCACTTGGTTCTGTGATTTATCTTGCGAAACAAGCAGGTAATTATGAAAAGGCGCTGGAATTATCAGACAAGGCTATTGAAATTGCCCGTTCGATAAAAGACACTGCACAATGGGCCAATGCATTAAACAATAAAGGCAATGTATTAAAAGATATGTTTTTGTTGAGTCCTGCCATTGAAGCCTATTTTGACGCGTACAGGTTATGGCAAAATAAAAAAGACTCATCCGGATTGGCAATCGCCTACGGATCTATTGCAAATGCCTATTTTTTTGAAGGTGATTTTAGAAAATCGCTGGAATATAATTTTAAGAAATTACCCATCACAAATAATTCAGAGAACCTCTGGGAAACCAATAAAACGATGAATAACATTGCTTTGGCGTATAGCAATTTGAACAAACATGACAGTGCACTTTATTATATGCAAAAAAGTCTGAACCTCGCAAAAAAACTAAATTATCCGGAAGGAGTTGCCAACTCATACAATAATATGGCCTCCACATTCTTAAAAACAGAAAATATTGATTCAGCGCTATTTTACAGTTCAGAGGCTGTTTCGATTGCAGAAAAAATAAACAGCTCTAACCTGGCAAAATACGAGTTGAACAAGGCAATGGCTTTTGAAAAACAAAAAAAATACAATGCTGCGCTTGCAATTGCCCGAAAAGCTTACAGTCAGGCTAAAGAAAGAAACGATTATCACACTGTAAGAGACGCGTCTTTTCTTTTGAACAATATTTATTTTGATTTGGGTCAGCGCGATATGGCTTATCCTTACCTCACCGAGTATATCAAATTAAACGACAGCATAACCAACATGGATTATATGCGAAAAGTTACCCGGCTTGATTTGCAACATAAATACGAAACAGAACAAAGAAAAACGCAATACGAAATTGATATGCTGGCAAAACAAAACCAGTTGAAAAATGAGCGTCTAAGAAAAACCTGGATTGTTCTCCTGGCTATACTTTTATTAAGCATTGCCGGTGCCAGCATAAGTTTTTTAATCATAAAAAACAAAAACCACCGCATAGAGCAAATGAAACTTGAAATAAGAAACTACCTGCTGAACGCGGAAGCAAAAGAAAAAAAGGGAATCAACGAAAATCCATTGGACACACTTATTGAAAAATATGGTTTAACCCAGCGTGAGGCTGAAATAATGAATCTTATTTCAACCGGAATAGGCAATGAAGAAATTGCAAAGAAACTGTTTGTTTCCAAAAATACAGTGAAATTTCATATTAAAAATATTTTTATAAAACTCGATGTTAAAAACCGGGTTCAGGCCATGCAAAAATCAGCATTGTAAAAACTACCCAAAAGGGTAGTACATCGTATACCTATTCTTCTGTAAATTTATTCAGTAGCAATATCAAAAAAATGAAAAAGACTTTTGGAATAATAGCAGGCGTTCTTGCAATTTTAAATTTGTGTATTGATTCTTCAAATGCTCAGGATGCTGAAACGGTTATCTCAAATGCTAAGGATTTCCTTCAGTTACAAATAGCACTGAATATGGCTGAGTCCAACAAAAAGCCAGATGTTATTAATATTGGCGAAGGCACTATTAGCCTGAAGGGACTTGGGCAGCATTTTCAATATGAACCGCCTCACCGTCCTGACCCTGAAATGGAGGAACATTTTCCGCTCACCATTAATGGTGCCGGTGTGGATAAAACCATAATTGACGGCGCGGGTGGTTCAATTTTCACCATAATGACCGGTCACATGTCAGACGATTTGGGAGCAAACATAACTGTATCAAATATATGTTTTAAAAATGTTAAGGATGGAGCAAAAAGTGCTTTGGGTATTGGTACAAACAATGCTTCAATACGGGTTGAGAATTGTAAGTTTATTAATTGCAAAGGAGGCGAAGGTGCAGCATTAAGTGCTGGTACTAATGATCAAGGTACTGTTTTTGTGCGAAAATGTGTTGTAGATTCGTGCTATGGAGGTATCAGGCTAACTTCTATTAAGAGTAATTCTACCATTCAGAAATGTAAATTTACCAATAATAAAGATCACCCTGCTCTCACCCTTTATGCAACTTATGGTGCTTTAGAAGTTACCGATAACACTTTCACAAATAATGCAACTTATTTTAGTTCACCAGTGCAATGTGTTGTTTTAGGTTCGGGTGAAATCGATGTGGAAAAGAATATCTTTTCAGGAAACAGCGGTAACGCTTCGGGCGCGATTCACATAGGAGCCGTTAACTCCAAAATCAATTTGTTTCGAAATGAATTTCATGACAATCAAGGCACAGAAAGCGGGGCTGCCTATGTGTCAAATAATGGGGAAGGAAAAATTACCATTTTCCGCAATGTTTTTACCCACAACTGGGCTATTAATTATGGTGGTGCAGCTCATATCTATTCAGGAGTAGATAGAAACACCGAAACGGACAAGAAGTCAAATATCATCGTTCAAAGCTGCTTATTTTCCCACAACCGCGCGGCGTTTGGTTCATCACTTCATATTCGTT
>JAZBNQ010000379.1:0-3902 GCA_036350775.1 Mariniphaga sp. | reverse complement strand
TACCGGTTTCAGTCAGACGACAATATTTCTTTGGGAATTACTGCTGAAAAAGATCCGGGTGAAGCTTTTTTTACCGGTTCAAACAAACAGGGGTTTGATTTTTACTCGGGACATTTTAGTTTAAAAATCAGTCCTGTAATTGAAAACATTACAGTGGGCGATTTTGTGGTGCGCAGCGGCCAGGGACTGGTTCTCTGGCAGGGTTTTGCAACCGGAAAATCGCTTAACACGCTGAACATTTCTAAAACCAATCAGGGTGTGCGTGCTTACACTTCAACCGATGAAAACCAGTTTTTCAGGGGAATTTCAACAACCCTTAAAATGGCTGATGCAGAACTAAGTATTTTTTACTCGCAGAAAAACCGCGATGCCAATCTGGCTTTTTCCGATTCCCTGGGAAATTATTTTACCAGCCTGCAAACTTCGGGTTACCACCGCACCCAAAGCGAAATTGCCGACAAAAACAGCGTAAATGATTTGAATGCCGGCGCCATCGCTTCGTGGCGGTTTAAATACCTGAAGATTGGCGCCACGTTGCTTTACCGGCAGTTTAATATGCCGTTTATCCGGAGCGACCAGCTTTACAACCGGTTTCGTTTTAGCGGAAAGGAAAACCTGGTGGCTGGTGCCGATTATCTTTTCAGCAAAGGAAAATACCAGCTTTTTGGCGAGGCAGCCATGTCCAAATCAAAAGGGAAAGCATTTTTACAGGGTGCCACTGCTCATTTACACGACCGCATTCAGCTTTCAGCATTGTTTCGTCATTTCGATAATGATTACCACGCCATGTGGGCAACCCCGTTTTCTGAAGGAAGTTCGGCTGCCAACGAAACAGGATTTTATTTGGGAACCCGCATTCTGCCTGTGAAATTCGTTACACTTTCGGCCTATTCCGATGTGTACCGGTCTCAGTGGATTAATTTTAACACGGCAGGCCCCACAACCGGATGGGAGGCTTTTACACAGGCGGATTTCCGGCTTTCAGGAAATGTACAGTTTTACCTGCGTTATAAAAATGAAATAAAGGAGCAGAAATTCAGAGTGAACGAAAAATACGAAGACCTGCCGGAACAATTTCGAAAATCAAGGGTGCATTTTCAGTATAATCCATCAGAAATATTTACATTGAAAACCCGTCTGGAGCATGTATTTTACAAAGGTATGGAAACCGAAAACGGCTGGATGGTTTTTCAGGACGTTCAATTTGTACCTGTTCACATTCCGCTGAATCTTTCGGCGCGGCTGGCATATTTTAACACCGAAAGTTACAATTCGCGCATTTATGCCTACGAAAATGATTTGCTTTACACGTTTGCCGTTCCGGCTTTTTTCGAAAAGGGATTCCGGGGTTACCTCAATTTAAAATACAAAATCAGCGAAAAAGCCGAAATCTGGTTTAAACTGGCCAACACCTTGCAAAGCGGTGCCGAATCCATCAGTTCGGGATACAACGAAATAGCTGGAAATCAAAAAACTGAAGTTAAATTTCAGTTGAGGTTGAAAATGTAAATCCGAATTCGTTACTTTGTTCCCGCAAAAAGAACAGCTACATGGAGTATAATTTTGACGACATTCGCCCTTACACTGACAAGGAGGTAAAGGAGAAAATCAAATTGATGGTAAAAGATCCTGCCTTCGAAAAGGTTTTGATGCATTTGTTTAAAGTGCGTCCCAAAGTGGAAATGGTGAAACTTCAGTTGCGGATGATTCGCAAAATCAAACAATTGCAGGGTACATTCGTTTACGATTTGCTGCGTTGGATTATCAACAAAACTTCGGACGGGCTCCAAAGCACCGGACTTGAAAATTTAGACAAAACCAAACCGTACCTTTTTATTTCCAATCACCGGGATATTGTTCTGGATGCCGCTTTTCTGAATATGCTTATGTTTGACAAAGGCATGAACACAACCCAGATAGCCATTGGTAATAACCTTCTATTATACGAATGGATTGAGCACGCTGTTCGTCTGAACCGGGCATTCATTATTAAACGGAACCTGCCTCCCCGCGAACTGATGGAAGCGTCGCAAAAAGTTTCTGCATTTATCCGGAAATCCATTACTGAGGATAACCTTTCGGTTTGGATTGCCCAGCGTGAAGGCCGAACCAAAGACGGGTTCGATAAAACACAGGAAAGTGTTCTTAAAATGCTCAATATGAGCAATACAAAAACATTCACCGAAGGTTTTAATGAATTGAATATTGTTCCGGTTTCCATTTCTTACGAAATTGAGCCTTGCGGCCTGGCAAAAATGAAGGAACTCATAAAAAAACAGCATTACGGCCAAAAGAAAACCGACAAAGACGATTTGAAAAGCATGTCGATGGGAATGTTCAATCCAAAAGGCCGGATGCGCTTTTCATTTGGGCAGCCCATTCAAGTAAATTTCGAAGAGGTAAAAACCAAAGAGCAGCAAAATCAACTAATTAAGGATTTGGCACAAAAGATTGACAATCAGATTTATGCTAACTTTAAATTATGGCCAAATAATTTTATTGCCTACGATATGCTAATGCCTGAGCCAAAATTCAAACACAGATATAGTTCGCACGAAAAGAAAGTATTTAAAACCATGCTCGAACAGGCGATGATTTTTATAGACTTTCCTATTACCGATATTCAGGAAAGGTTTTTGAAAATGTATGCCAATCCGGTAATCAATAAAATGAAAGTAGTCGATTTGAAATGACGACGCCTGCAATTATCTGGGATTGGAACGGGACGCTGCTTAATGATCTTGAATTGTGTGTTTCTTCCATTAATATTTTGCTTCAAAAACGAAAACTGCCTGTTTTAAATTCAAAAAAATACAAAGAGTTATTTTCTTTTCCTGTACAGCATTATTACGAAGCCATTGGATTTGATTTTCGTAAAGAAGAGTTTGAAATACCAGCCATGGAGTTTATTGAAATATATGAAAAGGGCGTGAAAAACTGCACGCTTCAAAACGGAGTTTTGGATGTTCTCAAATATTTTAATGAAAAAGAAACCAGACAATTTGTGCTTTCGGCTATGCACCAGGAAATGCTGGAAAAAACGCTGAAGCACAATGGCATATTCCATTTTTTTGAAGGTGTGGCAGGACTGGGCGATCATTTCGCGGTATCGAAAGTGGACCGGGGTCAGCAACTCATAAGTAAGTATAAAATCAACAGAAAAAATGCATGGATAATCGGTGATACGATTCATGATTATGAAGTTGCACAAAAGTTGGGAATCCATTGCATTCTTATTGCCGATGGGCACCATTCTGAAGAAAGGCTGAAAAGTACCAGCGCATTGGTATTGAATAATCTTTTCGATTTAAAAAAAATGAATCCATTAATTTGGTTCGACAAAATATGTAACGATTAAAATGAAAATACTATTCTCTGAAAAGCACACATTGCTGACTTTTTTAACTGTTTCGGTATTATTGCGCCTTTTTAGTTTTTTTCCAAGTGTGCTTGATCATGATGAATCGACTTACCTCATAATTGGACGCGAAATTTTGCAGGGAAAAGAACTTTACACGGATGTTACCGACACCAAACCGGCCGGAATTTTTTTGTTTTATGCTGCGTTGGAATTTCTTTTTGGCGGTTCAATTTTTATGAAACGCTTTGTTTTTGCGCTGGTAGTGGGTTTTACCGCATTTCTGATATTGAAGGTTTCAAAAAGATTCTTTCAGAATCAGAAAGTAGCTGCTTCTGCAGGTTTTATATACATTTTTTATACTTCTGTTTGGGTTTATCATGGTCGATCACCCAATACCGAACTGCTGTTTAACCTAACTACAATCAGTACTTTGCTTCTTTTTATGCAACCCAATCTAAAATCCTGGATTATGGGTGGACTGATTATGGGAATTGGTTTTATTATAAAATACCTTGTGCTGTTCGATTTGTTGGCATTTTTC
>JAZBNQ010000378.1:0-6493 GCA_036350775.1 Mariniphaga sp. | reverse complement strand
CCGTTCCTGTTATTTACGGTTACCTGCTGCACAATATCGTAAACCGATTGATACCTGTTGCCAATGCTTACCGGCACATACATGTTGTTGTCGTTAATGGTAAACACCGTGTTGGCATTAAATGCGCTTTTCACTTCGCGATAGAGGTCGTTGTGGTCCACCTGGTAAAACAGCAGCTTTTCGGGGTCGGTTTCCAAGAGCAACAACCGCCGGGTAATAAGTTTCGACTGTACCCGTTCCCCAAATTCGGTTTCAGCGGATTCCTGCAAGGTAGCCAGTTCGTCAAGGAAATTGGCTCCTCCGGGGTTAAAATGGATGAACCGTGCCACCACCGGCGCTTCCGGCTTTCCAAAAGCCAGGTTAAACAGGTTTTCGGTATCGGTAAACCGGAACCCGGCCCCGGGGAACTTGGTTTTTAATTTCGCGGTCAGCTCGCGGGTGAGTTCTTCCAGGGTTTCGGGCGATTGGGCTTTCAGATACAGCCTGTTTTCTGAAATGCCGGCTTCGTCGCTGCTGTTCAGCAGGTATTGCTGGCGACCGGCTTCTTCAATTACATACAAAGGAACTTCCTCAATGTCCGACAACAATGCCGTTGTTCGTGCCGTATTTTCATCCAGGGTAACCGGTTCGTTCCAGTCGATTTCCAGCAGAATTTCATCGTGGCTTACCTCCGGAAACTGCGATACCGGCAACAAAAACCACAATGCTGCTGCCATAACAAGCATGAACACAAATCCGGTAACCGACACAAACCGGTGGCGTAATATGAATTTTAACCCGGTTTCGTACCAGTGAAAATAACGGGGCAATTTTTTATCATCTTCCGGTCCTTTTTTGCTGCTTTGGTAAAACAGCCGGTATAAAGTTGGAAGCAAAGTAATGGAAACAATAAGCGACACCACCAGCCCGATGGAAACAGCTACTGCCTGGTCGAAAAACAGTGCGCCGGCCATCCCTTTCATAAAAATAAGGGGAATAAATACAGCGCAGGTAGTGAGCACCGATGTTATTAAGGGGCGGATAACTTCGTTGGTGCCGTTGGTACATGCATCGCTGAGTAGTTTGATGTTGTTTGAAAAGTTCGAGGGTTCGAGATTGTTCGAAAGTTCCTGGTCTGATGTTCGTTGTTCGTTGTTCGTTGTTTGTTGTTCGTGATTTGATACCTGGGATTTAATTGTTATTTGATTTTTGTTATTTGCTATTTTCCTCTGGCGGTGCTGTGTGATGTTATCAATGACAATGATGGAGTTGTCGATCATCATACCAACGCCAAGGACTAGGCCGGAGAGAGAAATGATGTTGATGGAGAGGCCGGCAAGATAGAAAAACAGCAGGGTAATGATCAGTGAAACGGGAATGCTGATTCCGATAAGCCACGGGGCCCGGCGTTCGCGCAGGAACAGGAACATGGAAAGAAATGCCAGCAGACCGCCGATGAGCAGGCTTTGTCCCAAGTTACTGATGGAATACTCCAGCAGCCGGGTCTGGTCGCGGGTAACGGAAAATTCCAGCTCGGGGTAATCTTCCCTGAAATAGGAAACCATAAGGTCCAGCTCTTTTCGCAACCCTGCCATGCGGGCATCCGACTGTTTAATGATGGCAAGGCTAACGGCTTCTTTTGCGTTAAGCCGCACACTTCCCTGTGGCTGTTGTGGTTGTAATGCTACACCAGCCAGTTCTTTTAGTTTAACCACTTTCCCGCTCAAATTTACGGGGATGTTTTCAATATCGGACACATCGCGCAGGCGGGTATTAAACCGGATATTGTACTGGTACTGCCCGTCGCGGATGAGCAGGTTGCCCAAATCGATGTTGTTCTCCTGCAAAGCCTGCTCCAGTCGGGTAATGGAAAAGGCGCCGCTTTGCAGGTACTCCGGGCGGGGTGTAATTTTTATTTCGGGAAACTGCAGTCCGCTCATATCCACCAGAGCCACCTCGGGCAGTTGCTCCAGCCGTTTGCGGATAACCTGGCTGGAAAAGTTACTGAGAGAAAGGAGCCCCCCTCCATCCCCCCCAAGGGGGGAAGATTGGACCGTGCCCTGATGAGTTGCGGTTGCAAACTGAGGAAGATCTGTTCCCTTTTGGGTGACCATCAGGTAAAAGACCGGAATGTCGGATGCACTGGCACGGATGACCTCGGGGCGGCGCATTTCGCGGGGCAGGTAGTTCAAGGCTTTGTCCACTTTTTCGTTCACTTCCACCGAAGCCAGATCGATGGGTGTGCCGTGCCGGAAACGCAACTCGACCCAGGCGGAACCGTCGCGGGTTTCGCTTTTCATGCTTTCCACATTGTTCACTTCTTTCAGCACATTGCGCAACGGTTTTACCACCGTGTTCTCCAACTGCCGGGCAGGCAGTTCGGTTGATGATATGCGGATAGAAACTACCGGAATATCTATATCGGGCATCAGCGATACCGGCAGGTTGAAAGTAGTGGCCAAACCGATAAGCAGCAGGGCCAGGAAGGCCATGGTTACGGCAATGGGACGATGGATTAGGAAACGGACCATGAGCTAGTAGTTAAGGGTTTGACATGGTTGGAAGAGTTCGAAATGGTTTGAAATCGTTCGACAATTGTTTGAAGAGTTTGAAGTTGTTCGAAGTCGTTCGACAATTGTTTGAAGAGTTTGAAATTGTTTGATATTGTTTGACGTAGTTTGACATGGTTTTTATGTTTTATTTGTATTTATTACCTTTCATATTACTGTTTTTCAAATAGTTCATAAAGTTTTTGATTTTGATGCTTTCATCTGCCAATTTGGTATAAATTGTTTTGAATTCTTCCTCTGAAATGTATTGCCTGTCGAATGACCGTATAAGTTGAGAGCGGCATTCTCCGCATGAACCTTTGGATATTGAAAGGAACTGGCCGAATTCTTTATTCCCTTCCCGTTCAAATCCCTCGGCTATATTATCCATAATTGAACCCGAGGAATCATTTATTTGCCTCACCAAACCGAAATCTTTGCTAAATTCCGGGTAGTTTATAATCTTGTAGATATCCTTACAAATTTCCCGTGCAAGCTTCCAGATTTCCAAATCTTCGAAATTGTTTACAGTTGCCATAATTTTATAGTTTTATTATATTTTCAATTATTAAAGAAGTTTGAAAAGAGGTTCGATGTTGTTCGAGAAGAGGTTCGACAGTTGTTCGAACTCTCAATCTCCTTAAACTTTCAAATTTTCAAACAACTCTTCAAACCCTCTAACTTTCTCAAACCTTCGAACCCTCAAACTCCTCGAACTCCTCAATCCTCCAGCCTCCTCAAACTTTCAAACCTTCGAATTTTATCAAACTCTTCAAACTACTCTATCTCCACTTCCGACTCATGCGCCAGATTCAGATTGTTCGAAATAATTACGGTATCTCCCTGTTCAAGAGTTGCACCTTCGGCGGCAACAACGGCATACTGCGATTCGTTTTCATCGAGTACGTTAATATAGGTCCAGTAGGCAGTGCCGTGGGTGTAGCGAAAAAGCACCTCGCGGTTCTGGCGTAAAACAACTGCCTGTTTAGGTACGACTAACCTGTTTGGAATGGCTTTTTTAATGCTCACTTTCACATTCATTCCTTCCATGTAACCACCCGGGTTGGCCACTTCGGCTTTTAGCCAGGCCAGGCCGTTTTCATCGATGCGGGGATTCATTTCGGTAACAACTCCTGTGGCAAGTGATTGTCCGGCAATGGGCATAACGGTTATTTTCTGCCCTGCGGTTACTTCATGTACTTCGGTTTCAAGCAATGGGAAACTTATGGTAAACCGGTTGTCGTTTATCAGCGTGCAGAAAGGTTTGGAGAGGTCTGCTTTTTCCCAGGCTTTTTTTGTTACGCCTTCCACTTTTCCGGCAAAGGGCGCCTTTAGTATTGCATTTTCCAATTGATAAACGGCTTCCTCGTGCTGAATCTTCGCCTGGTTATAACCGGAACGGATGTTGGCAATGGTTATGTGCTCTGGAGAAATTTCGCCTTCTGCAGTTTTGTATCCCATGCTAAGCAGGGCATCCAGCCGGTCGATGGTGGCTTTTTCCAGTGCCACTTCTGCTTTTTTCATGTTGAACAGGAACTCGTCGTTTTGAAGCCGTGCCAACTCGACGCCGGCCTGCACAGATTGTCCGTTTTTTACGTTTACGGCCTCAATGGTACCGGCATTCTGAAAATACAGGCCGGCTTTTTCAATGGCAGCCAGTTTGCCGTTGCTTACAATTTCGCGGTAAAAATCACTCTGTTCAAGCAACATCACTTCCACCTTGTTAGGCTCTGCCGGCAATGGCTCATTCCCGGAGATATTTTGCTCACCGGATTTAACAGTGCAAGAAAATAACAAGAGTAAATCCATAACAAAAAGGGACCATGCTTTCAGTATCGGCTGTATGATTTTTATCAAGTTCATTTAATTCGTAATTGTTATTGGTTTATATACATTAAATATAGAATTAATTTACCATACTGATTATTGTTCGTGGTTTGACTTTTCATTATAGTTTTTAATTTTGAATGAGTTTTTTAAACTTTTTAATTGATTTGGTATTGGAAAAAGGCATACCAATCATTCTAATCTTATTATTATTGTCAATTAGTATTGGAGATTCGAGCACCCATTCGGGAATCTCTTTATTTCCATCGGGGTAAATGTAATTCGGATCCATTGTTATAAAATATTTATCTTCTATGTATTCGATAGAATTAACAGTGCTTAAAAAGTCAAGTACATATTTCCCTTTAATAATGAATAGCACAGTAAAATTTTTTTTCGTCTCAATTTTCTCCATTTCCTTATGCCATCTAATATATTTTTCGTAACACGGAGAACATTCATCTAATAAGTATACGATATATTTGTATTTATATCCTTCCTGAAATTTTTCATAGGATATTGTATCACCTTTAATATAAATCGTTTGAAACATTTCCAAATGAAGCTTTTTACCTATAGTTTTTTCAATCCTTTTGGATTCAGGAGTTTGCTGAGAACAAGACAAAGCTGTTAATAGAAATATAAAAAAATAATATCTCATTTAAAAATTTTAATAATTGATTTCTCCAACAATTTAAATTTGACTATTCAACAATTAATAAAAACGGATTTGAGTCATAATTTACATCTACAACATATTCACCAATCTCAATTTTCTTGGATTGGTTTATTTCATTTGCATTAAAAAAATCCAATGGAGCACAACAAAACGTAATATATTCCTGCTCAATTTCAACAGGGATTTTCAACGACTTAATATTTGGCAAATCAAAATATTCATTGATTGAACCATTAAGAAAGACATCATTAAATTTGTTACCAACTGCATAACAATTGTAGTCTTCATCATCTATAATTACCAAATTAAAATCTTTAAAAAAGAATGACGCTTTTAAATAGGGTACAAATCCACTTCTTTTGGCCTCATCCCTAAATATGCCCATCTTTCTTCCTTTTTCAAATCTTTTATGAAAGTTATCAGGAACCTCTCTTTCTCCAAGATCATAATTGATTATTTTTTTAAATTGATTTTCTTTGTATTCGTATAAACTGAATATACTTGAATAGGCAAAAAAAAGTCGACCGTTAACTGTAGTAAAATTACTAACCATACTATAGGATAGCAACGGATACTTACTTTCTTCAGAAGAAATATATCTTTGATCAACTATTTTTTCATTTAAATTACATCTTCCAATAAAATAAGGATCAGTCTTGCTAGCAGTGTTGTTTAATAAAAAGACATTATTATCGCCAATATGCTGAATTGCCATACAGTGATAATTAAACAGGTCATAACTATCTAAAATAACTCCATTATAATCTATCTTACATATTTTATTGGCAATGATTTGGGTAGCGTATATAACTTTTTCTTTTTTATCTACTGAAATAGAAATAACCCCTGATATCTCACCGGGACCTCTTCCTATCTTAAGTTTAGTAATATATTTACCTTTGGCAGAAAATATATAAATATTGAGATGGGATAAAACAAAGATTCTGTCATTTTGTAAATCAACGATTGTTTTGTCTATAGACTGAAGAAGTGAATTTTCTGTGTTTTCCAACTGTATTAGATGGTTAACTTTTCCTAATTCAAGATTTTGGGTTTCAGTGGGAGTCAACTTTACAATAGTTTCTGCTTCATTCATTGATTTGCGAGAACAGTTTTCTAATAATATTATAATGAAAAATCCCAATAATGCATGTCGAATTATTTTTTTCATTTTGAGTTGGTATTTTAGTAAATGAAATAAAATTCAGGGTAATAGTATATTATTACCCTGTCATTATATCAAAAGAGCGTTACTCATTAAGAGCTTCCATTACAGTTACTTTTATCTGTGTTGGTCACACAGTATTTATTGTCGTAGCAAAACCAGTTTTCTAAATCTCTGTCACATCCAGCTTTAGCGGACTTTTGTGGAACGATAGAAAACGTCATCAAAAATAATCCGATAAATGCAAATAGTACTTTGATTTTTTTAATTTTCATAATAATTAAATTTTAAAAT
>JAZBNQ010000377.1:0-11769 GCA_036350775.1 Mariniphaga sp. | reverse complement strand
TGTGATTTTATCAGTATATCAATTATTTGAATATTCGTGTAATGATTTTTCCAGTTTTTTACGGGTGAAGAAAATCCGGCTTTTTACTGTTCCGAGCGGCAATTCTAATTCTTCAGCAATTTCTTTGTACTTGTATCCATCCAGAAACATAGTAAACGGAATGCGGTACTCATCTTCCAGTTCGTCAATGCTTTTGAGAATTTCCTTGGTACTGTAAAACGAATCAGGTGCAGGATAAACTTTATCTTTCGAAAACAAAAGATGGAAATCGTTGTTTGAATCATCGAACGTGTTCCTTGTTTTAACATTCCTTCTGTAATCGTTGATAAATGTGTTTTTCATGATGGTGTAAATCCATGCCTTAAAGTTCGTATTTTGCGTGAACTTGTCGCGGTAAGTGAGCGCTTTAAGCATGGTTTCCTGCAAAAGATCGTCGGCGCGTTCCGAGTCGGAAGTTAAACTTAATGCATAGTAGTGCAGTTTGTCTTTCAATCCGAGAAGTGCGTTGTTAAATTGAACTTGAGTCATGGCGTTATAATTTTAAAGTTAATTACTAATTTTTATTACAATTTGTCGAAACAAATATAGAAAGTGTAAAACAAATAAAAAAGATTTTTGACTCTTTTAATAGTTGATTTTATCTATACCTGATAAAGATTACTTATGTTGTAGCAAGAATCTATTTGTAATCCACTCTGTTTAAATATTTTATATATAACATTAAACAACGGTTCAGCAGAGTAATTCTGATTTGATAAATATTTTATATTTGCGGCTTCAATTTTATAAATATTAGAATTCATTTATGAAATTCCTAAAGAATTATATATCAGGCAAAAATTGCCTCGTTTTCAAAAAATGGGCAAGAAAATCCTATTCGTTGTTTTCTATACTAAATAAAGCGGTTAAAATTTCGGTATTGTCGGTTTCTTATTTTTTGGCGGTTCCGGTATTATCGGTTGCCATGGAGCAGGATACAACCAGAATTAAAATGGAGTTTGATTTGGATGAAATTGAAGTGTCGGCTTCCAGGGCACCTGCGGTTTATTCAGAAATTGCACGGGTGCTTACTGTAATTACCAGCCAGGAAATTGAGCAGGGGCCGGCGACCAGCCTCCAGGATTTGCTCGGACAGGTTACATCAATAGATGTAAAACAACGAGGTGCAGGCGGAATCCAGGCTGATATCAGCATCAGGGGAGGCACTTTCGACCAAACATTAATTCTACTGAACGGAATAAATATCACCGACCCGCAAACCGGACATCATAATTTAAATATTCCTGTAAGTTTATCGCAAATCGAACGCATTGAAGTGCTCAAAGGTCCTGCTGCCAGGATTTACGGACCGAATGCTTTTTCGGGTGCCATCAATATTGTTACCAAACAAAATACGGGAAACGAACTTGCTGGTTTGATTTCTGCTGGAAGTTTCGGCTATTTTAATTCCAATCTTTCAGCAGGTTTTGTTACCGGAAAAATGAATCATTTGCTGGCAGGAAATTATAAAAGTTCAAAAGGTTATATTGATAATACCGATTTTGGCGTCTCCAATTTGTTTTATTCAGGAAAGTTGGATTCAGAAAAAGGAAAATTTTCTTTGCAAGCCGGAATGACAGATAAAGGTTTTGGCGCTAACAGTTTTTATTCTCCGGTTTATCCCAATCAGTATGAAAACACTCAAACACTATTTTCATCAGCCAGGTTCGAATCTTTTACCAAGTTGAACCTAACTCCGGTTGTTTATTTCCGCAGGCATTCTGATAAATTTATGTTGTTTCGGGAAAATCCACCGGATTGGTACAAAAATCATAACTTTCACCAAACTGATATCTGGGGAACAAATCTTAATTCCTGGTTTTTGTGGCAGGCTGGTAAAATATCTTTTGGCGCGGAATTCAGGTCTGAAAAAATTTTAAGCAATGTATTGGGCGAAAAAATGGAACCCAAAAAAGTACCGGGCGAAAATGCATTTTTTACCAAATCGAAAACCAGGAACATTACTTCACTTTTTGCAGAACACATTTTTTACCTCAACCGCTGGACGGTTAGTGCTGGAATTATGGGAAATCATATTTCTGATAATCAGGCGGGTTGGAATTTTTTTCCTGGAATTGACGGAAGTTATCAGTTGAGCTCTTCCTCAAAAATAGTGGCTTCGTGGAATACTTCTTTACGGATGCCTACATTTACCGATTTGTATTATTCCGGTCCCACCAATTTGGGCAATTCCGCACTGAAACCTGAAAAATCAAATTCAATTGAAGGTGGAATTAAAAAAAGTTCGAGGTTGATAACGGGCCGTGCAGTTGTGTTTTATTCAAAGGGCAAAAATATTATTGACTGGGTTAAATCTGAAAATGATGAGTTGTGGCAATCGAAAAACCATACTGCGATTCAAAACTTTGGACTTGATGCAGAGGTAAAACTTTATCCATGGAAAATTTTAGGAAGAAACTGGCCGGGTACCTTTCAGTTTGGTTATTTATATATCAATCAAAAAAAACTTAAAAGTGAAATGATTTCTTATTATGTACTTGATAATTTGAAACATAAATTTGTAGCTTCAGTTAACCAGCCGGTTTTTGGAAATGTATTTGCTGATATTAAATTTATTTTTCAGGACAGGGAGGGCAGTTTCACCAACTACACAAGTGGAAGTTACATTAATGAAACCAGCTACAAACCATTTTGGCTGGTTGATGCAAAAATTATGTATCTTAAAAATAATCTTTCATTTTACATGGCAGCCAGCAATTTGTTTAACAAAAGCTATTTCGACCTTGGAAATGTAGTTCAACCGGGCAGATGGATGAAAGCAGGGATTTCATATAATTTGAATTTTAACTGAACTTTGTTTCTTTGAATTTCCAAAAATTGTATCTTCGCCGCAAAAATTAGTCATGTTAAAAGGAATATTAGCAATTTCAGGATATCAGGGACTTTACAAACTTGTAGCAGAATCAAAAAATAATATAATTGTTGAATCGCTGGAAACAGGAAAAAGAATGCCTGCTTACACCACATCAAAAATTTCGGCACTTGAAGATATAGCCATTTACACAGATTCTGCTGACGTACCTTTAAAAGATGTTTTTAAACTAATTTCCGAAAAAGAAAACGGGGGAGAGGCATTGGGGCATAAACAATCAGCAGAAAAGCTTAAAACCTATTTCAGCGAAATTCTGCCAGAATACGATCGTGAACGGGTTTATGTTTCCGATATTAAAAAAGTATTGTTGTGGTATAATATTCTTCACGAAAAAAATATGCTCGATTTTTCTGAGGAAGAACCTGAAGAGCAGCAGGAAAGCGGGGAGGAAGAAGAAAACGCTTCAGAATAGTTTAAGGTGTTTTGAAGCATCAATGTTATTACGGATTTCGTTTTCTTTAAGCAATAATTCAAAAAGTTTTGTTGTGGCCAATGCATCGCCGGCTGCCCGGTGCCTTCCATTTATTTCAATCCCTTTTTCTGCACATATTTTTCCAAGTGAATAGGACTTGTAACCTGGCATAAGTTTTCTGGATAATTGTACAGTGCACAGCGTTTTTCTGTTAAAATCGTACCCCAGCCGTTTAAATTCTTCTTTTACAAATTTATAATCAAAATGAACATTATGAGCTACAAAAGTTCTACCCGCAGTCATTTCAACAATTTTCCGGGCAATTTCATAAAATCGCGGGGCATTTGCTACCATTTCATTGGAGATACCTGTCAACCGGGTAATAAATAGCGGAATATCCATTTCTGGTTTTACAAGTGATGAGAAAGAGCCTGTTATTTCACTTCCGTTGTGCTGATAGATGGCAATTTCAGTAATTTGTCCATATTTGTATGTGTTACCTGTTGTTTCTATGTCGATTATTGCAAACAAAATGTTGTAATTTCATTTTTATTCTAAAGAAATATTTAAATTTGTTAAAAAAATAGCCTTAAAATAGTTTTTAAACAAAATATAGGTTGTAAAAGAATAAAATTAATTTTTAAATTGTCAAAGAAAATTTTAGAACTTCTAATAAAATTAATAATTATGAAAAAATTTACATTATTATTTCTCTCATTTTTTATTTTAGGAACTGCATTTGCCCAAAATGCAGAGAAAAAATGGGCGATTGGACTGGGTCCGGGCCTTAGCTATAATCTGGAATCTGAAGATTTGGGCTTTCTCGGTGAATTTTACATTAGCCGATACCTTAGTCCAACTTTTGATCTCCGATTAAAAGGTGATGCAGGTTTTTACAGTGAAGGTGTTGACTTTGTAAATCCTTCCCTGGATTTACGCCTTAAATTGTTCAACGGCCAAATATTGTCTGAGACCAGTGCCGTGCAGCCATATTTATATGGTGGAGTTGGCTACCTGTTTGATAATCTCGAACAAAATGGAGGAACCGAAAATGCCGGAGTTAATTTTAATGCTGGTGTTGGATCTAAATTCCCCATTAGCCCAAGTACTTCATTATATCTTGAGGCAGGATACATTCATGGAATTGAGGGTTACAGGCACGTTAATAATCAGTTATCCGAAGTTCAGGATAATTTCCTGAAACTTTCGGGTATTATTGAATTCGCTTTTGGTGCAGCCAAAGATTCTGATGGTGATGGCGTGCCAGACAGGAAAGATGAGTGTCCTGATACTCCTCCCGGAGTGCAGGTGGATGAAAAGGGTTGTCCGCTTGACCGCGATGGAGATGGCGTTCCTGATTACAAAGATGACTGTCCCGATGAACCAGGAGATCCAAAATTGAACGGATGCCCCGATCGCGATGGCGACGGAATTGCTGATAAAGATGATGACTGTCCGGATGTACCTGGTTTGGCCAAATTCAACGGATGTCCTGATTCAGACGAAGACGGCGTACCAGATAACAGGGATAAATGCCCTGATACTCCAAGGGGATGCCCCGTTGATGCCGATGGTTGCCCGCTTGATTCTGATGGCGATGGTGTAATCGATTGCCAGGATAAATGTCCCACTGTTCCCGGGCCAGCGTCTAATGATGGTTGCCCAGACGAGGTAGAATTGGATATTCCCAACATTTATTTTGATTTCGATAAATCTGAATTGAGGCCCGAAGCAAAAACCGAACTTGATAAACTGGTTGAGACTTTAAGCAACAGCAGATCATATAACATTGTGGTTGGTGGTCATACCTGTAATATTGGTACCGATAACTACAATATGAAACTTTCAGAAAGAAGGGCACAGTCAGTTGTTAAATACCTGCTTTCAAAAGGTATTAGCAATACCTATGTTGGTTCTAATTACTATGGAGAAGAAAAACCTGCCGTTCCGAATACTTCTATTGAAAACAGAAGGAAAAACCGCAGGGTTGTATTCGAAGAAGCTACAATAAAAAAATAACGAACTAAAATCAGTTCATTAAAGAACCTTGCCTTCGGGCAGGGTTCTTTTTTTGTGCAGTAATTCATTAAGTTCTAAAAACCTTTTTGCCTCCCTCACCTGGTAAAATGTTATCTTTGCCGCTCTTAAAATTTGTTTTATGAAAATTGAGAACTTAATTCAATCGGGTGTTATTAGTGCATTAAAAAAGTTATATAGTTTTGAACCGGAAAAAAATACGGTGCAGTTGCAAAACACCCGGAAAGATTTTATTGGCGATATAACGCTGGTTGTTTTTCCGTTTTTAAAATATTCGAAAAAACGACCTGAGGACACCGCTGATGAAATTGGAATTTATCTCGAAGAAAATATAGATGAGGTAAAATCTTATAATGTGGTTAAAGGTTTTCTTAACCTCGAAATTGCCGATAAATATTTTATCAGTGAAGTTTTGAACGCCTGGAATAATGAATACTTTGGTACAGAAATAACTTCCGAAAACCAGCAGGAATTGGCTATGGTGGAATATTCATCGCCAAATACCAACAAACCCCTTCACCTAGGGCACATCCGAAATAATCTTCTGGGATTTTCTATTTCAGAAATATTGAAGGCAAATAATTATAAGGTTGTAAAAACAAACATTGTAAATGACCGTGGAATTCATATTTGTAAATCGATGCTGGCCTGGCAAAAATGGGGAAATATGGAAACACCTGAAACCACAGGAAAAAAAGGGGATCATTTAGTTGGAGAATTGTATGTGGAATTCAACAAACATTACAAGGCTGAAACAGAAGAATTAATGAAGAAAGGCCTCACACAAAAAGAGGCTGAAGATCAGGCACCTTCTATACAAGAAGCACGGGAACTTTTACGTAAATGGGAGTCAGGTGACCCGGAAGTTGTTGAACTTTGGAAAACCATGAATGGCTGGGTTTACAAGGGATTTGACAATACCTACAAAAGATTGGGAGTGGACTTCGATAAAATTTATTACGAATCAGATACTTACTTAATTGGAAAAGAAGAAGTTTTGCGCGGATTAAAAGAAGGCATTTTTTATCAAAAAGAAGATGGTTCGGTTTGGGCTGACTTAACCAATGAAGGACTTGATCATAAACTTTTGCTTCGAAGCGACGGAACTTCAGTTTACATGACGCAGGATATAGGTACAGCAAAAATGCGGTTCAACGAATATGAAATCGACAAAATGATATACGTTGTGGGGAATGAACAAAACTATCATTTTCAGGTACTTGCCATTTTACTCAATAAATTGGGATATGCCTGGGGAAAAGGCCTGCATCATTTTTCTTACGGAATGGTTGAATTGCCCTCTGGAAAAATGAAATCGAGAGAAGGGACAGTGGTTGATGCCGATGAATTAATGGACGGCATGGTTAAGGTGGCTCGTGAAATGGCACAGGAATTAGGTAAACTTGATTCCCTTTCGAATGAAGAGGCTGAAAAAACCTATGAAATGATTGCACTGGGTGCCTTAAAATATTTTATACTGAAAGTTGATCCGAAAAAAAACATGTTATTCAATCCGGAAGAATCTATCGATTTTAATGGAAACACCGGTCCATTTATACAATATACACATGCACGCATAAAATCAGTTTTGCGAAAAGCATCAGAAAAAAAACTCGAATTAAATAAAGAATTTGATGTTTATCCCGGGGATATTACATTCAAGGAAAAGGAACTTTTGAAAAGAATTACACTGTTTCCATACGTCGTTAAAGAATCAGGAACAAATTACAGCCCGGCAATTATAGCCAACTATTGTTATGAACTAGCAAAAGAATTTAATCAATTTTACCATGACCATCCCATTCTTGCGGAAAGCAACGAACCATTACGCAATTTACGGCTGTTACTGTCTGCAACAGTAGGGAAAATTATAAAAACCGGAATGAATTTATTGGGAATTGAAGTTCCAGAAAGAATGTAAAAGGGGGGCATTACCCCCTTTCAATAAAAATGTGATTTAATGGTTGAAGGAAAAGCACCTTCTTAATAATAAGTTCTGATTTTTGAGAAAAGGTTACCCTCAAATTCTGAAAAAATAAAAAAACAACAGATATTGTCGTACTTTATCTTCATTTAGTGTCAATTTGTCAGAAATAAAGATTGAGTTATTTAAATCTATTTTTTTGAAAACTGAAATAATACAGTATTTGAAAACTGAAATACACCTATTTTTATATTTTCATTTAAATTGTTGTTTAACAACAAATTAGAGGCGTTATTAATAAATTTGTATAAAAAAAATTTCACTTTTTATAAAAATGAGGGTTACCTTTTTTAAATTTAGCGAATTATATAATAGACGGATATGAAGAATTACAGTGATGAGCAAATCCTGAAAGGGATATTAAGACATGATAACTTAATTTTGCAATACATCTACAAACAGTTTTATTACCAGGTTAATTTATTTATAAAAAGGAATTCTGGGACCGAAGATGATGCAAACGATATATTTCAGGAAGCGATAATAGTAATCTACCGTAAGTTGAAGGAAAACGATTTAGTTTTCGAAACGAGTTCTTTTCAGGGTTATCTTTTTTCGGTTTGCCGGTTTTTATGGCTCAAGGAGCTTGAAAAACGGAGAGTAGAACAGGAAAAGATTAATGATACGTTACCCTTCCAGGAAGATATTTACGATGACAGCCTGGTTGAGTTGGTAGAAAAAAATGAAAAGTATGGTTTATACCAGAAGCATTTTAAAACCCTGAGTACAGATTGTCAAAAGCTTTTACAATTATTTTTCGAAAAAGTGCCACTTGCAGAAATTGCAAAAATTATGGGTTATAAAGGCGAAAAATATGCAAAGAAGAGGAAGTTTAAGTGTAAAGAACTTCTGATTAGCAGGATTAAGCAGGATACAGAATTTAAAAAAATACTTGAAGATGATACCTAAAACAAAACTCTTTGAATTGATTGAGGATTATTTAATGGACGCCCTCAGCCAATCGGAAAAAAATGAATTTGAAACAGAACTACAGAGCAACAGCAAACTTAGGGAAGAAGTAAAATTCGAAAAAGAAATTCAGTCAGCCATTACTGAAAAAGAAGTTCTAAACCTTCGGGAAAAATTAGAATCAGTTTCAAAACAAGTAAAAGATGGAAACACCCCTTTCAATCTTTTAGAAGGTTTTGACAACATTCAGCAACTTACCGAAACATTGCCCCCTGAAGAATTACTTAAGTTTTATGACTCGCTTCCCAAAGCTCATGTTTATCAGCATGAAATGGTTTCAAACGAAAACATACACGAGTTTTTCAGGGAACAAAACATTCCAGGGCTGGAAAATGATGTGATGTTTGATGATTTTGATGAAAATGACCTTGAACTGGAAGGTTTTGAAGAAGCGATTCTGGAAAAGGATATTTTAAATCTGCGTGATACCCTGGGCAAAGTATCTGCTTCTGTTCGGGAACAGTGCTCTTCCGATGAAATAGACCGTTATTTGAATGGTGAACTGATTGGAAAAGAATTGGAGCGTTTTGAACAGGAACTTAACGTAAACCGTATCCTTCAGCGCGAAGTTGCTATTCATAGGGAGCTTGAAAGTGCCCTTATGGAACTCGATGTGATGAATCTAAGAGATGAAATTTCGCACTTGATGGAAACAGAAACTTCGTGGAATGTTTCCGAAGAAGAGATTGAAGAATTTATTTCAGGTTCGCTCGAAGGTGAAGAACTGGAATTATTTCAGGCTGAATTAAACGAAAATACAGATTTAAAAGCTGAAATTGCATTACGGCGAAATATTGATATGGCTGTTGGAGAGAAAGATATATTTAATCTCCGGGATAAATTACTCAATGTTCAGCATGAGGTTAAAAGTAAGGAAATAAAATCATTGATTCCTGATACTAAAATACACCAAATGAATTGGTGGCGCGCAGGAGTTGCAGTAGCAGTTCTATTGTTTGCCTTTTTAGGTGTATTTAAGAATGAAATTGGTAATATAAATCAAACCTACAATAAATATTACGAACAACCTGAGTGGGCTCCTCAAAGGTCGGTAACGGCTGATTTGGGATTCTTGCAGCAGGCAAACGGTTATTTTATAAATGGTGAATATGAAAAGGCGCTTGTTTTATATAATGAAGCGATAAAAGAAAATGATGAGAAGTTTGTTTTTCAGTTCTATAAAGCTGCCAGTTTGCAGCATCTTGAAAAGTTTGAGGAAGCTATTCCCGAATATTCAAGAGTAATAGAACATGGAGATAATATGTTTGTTGAAGAAGCAGAATGGTATAAAGCTTTGTGTTATTTAAAACTTGAAAGAAAAGAATTGGCAAAAGAGCAACTTAATGCCATAATAAACAGAAATGGATATTATGCCAATAATGCCAAAGCAATATTAAAGAGAACCAGATTTTTATTCTGAAGAATTTAATTCGTTAAACTTGTTTTACACATTCTAAATTAGTTCTTTAAAAGATTGAAAACACCATCGAAATAAAGCGTTAAGCTTGAAAACCACACATTTTTAATGACGCTTTTTTCAAGGTTCATTCACATTATATTAGTTCGTTACTGAGAACCACACATTCTAACTAATTCTCTTTTTTCGGGCCTTTTTTAATCTGATGAACTGGTCGATGGTTATACCAGCAAACGCCAGTACCAATAAACCAAAGAAATAATAATCGTAACTTCTGAACAGGGGGGTTGCACTACCTATACTCACATATCCCAACCAATAATGGGGGTGAGCCATTCTGGGATTGGCATTTTCGAGATAATTCAGTTTTGCCAGACGCAGTGCTTCATCAGTAGATCTGCCTTTTTTTAGGTTCTGGTAAAACGAACTCATTATTTTTGTTCCGGCATTATCTTCAACCTCCCAAAGTGTCATAACAATAGTTGGACACCCGGCGTAAAGAAAACCCCTGGCAAGGCTCATCACACCTTCACCTTTTCTTAAATTTCCGCTCCCTGTATTACATGCACTTAAAACAGTTAACCGGGCGTTAATATCAAGGTTATAAATATCAGCCGTATTTAACCATCCATCTTTTTGAGGTTGATTATCATTATTTTGGGCAAAAGCAAAACGTGAAAAAGCCGGCAAGGAATCATTGATGAAGGCATGCATTGCAAGATGTAAAATATCATAATCTTTGCTGTATTTTCTGAAATTTTCTTCTGTTGCATTATCGTTTCTGAAGAGATCAACATTAATTTCACTGGCAATTAAATCTACTTCGCGTTGCACTCCTGGTAATTGAGTTAAAATTAACCTCTCATTTTCAAATACAACCGTATCGGTATTATATTTTGGGGCAAAAGCAAGTAACCTGTTTTTTGCTTTTTTTTGTGTATTATTAAATTTATACAACAAGTTGGCAGAATAAGCATAATTTATTGAATTTCTTTTTATTAAATAAGGAAGGAGGTTAAATTTTATGACATCTGAGGTGTCGGGCATTTCTGTTAAAAGTGCATCAAAAGGAAGGTAATTTAATTTACCGTCAGGAATAATGGTAATTTTTTTATTTTGAATTTGGTCTGAAAATGGTTCAATAAGTTTTGTGTAAAGGCTGTAAGCAGCTACACTAAATTTTTTTGTATTGTCGTTTCGCGTAAACAAATACGCTGGATTTGACATAAACCGAAAGGATTCTTCCACATTTTTTATAAATAAGGAATCAATATCGATTTTTTGAAAAATGATTTTTTCTTTTGAAATGAAAAATGCATAGAGTTCTGGTAAAGAGTCTGTTTCGTTTAAAACATATTCTATGGTTACTTCATTGCTTTTCAATTTTTGCTGTACCTGCTTAGCCGTAATTGTACCGTCAGCATATTTAAGATCATAATAGTCACTGTAATTATTTTCCAAAAATAGAATCAACTCTTCACGTTCTTTTTTTAATTGAAAAAGGGTTGAATCTGCATCAGCTATTTCTTCATTATCAGGTATTCCTGCATTCCTCAGATTATATAATTTTTCATTTTGGCTGGTAATTTGAAAATTTAGCGTACGTTCAAGTTCAGTCAGGCTATCAGGAATCAGGCTGTTCTCCTGCGCCAGTTGTGCAGAAAGTCGATCGAAAACAGAACTTGCTTTCATTCTTTCTGCTGTTGTAAAGGCAAATTCTAAAATTTGAGGATTTGTTTTTATTTCCAGCGCTTTGTAAGCCGTTTGAATAATTTTAGCGAATGTGGCCTCTTCCAGTTCATTTAATTGTATTTTACTTTCATCCGAATAAATTTCTTTTCGGGCCTGTTGAATTAAGTTTGATGTAAATTCGTAATATTCAAGACCTTGTTCAACAGATTCCTTTCTTTTGGTATTCGTTGTATTGGCATAAATGTCAGAAATTTGGGTATAAGTATCAGCAATTAGTTTGAGCAATTCAAGGCTCTGAGTTAAAGAAGTTGTGTTTTCAATGGTAG
>JAZBNQ010000376.1:0-2502 GCA_036350775.1 Mariniphaga sp. | reverse complement strand
CTTCCAAAATCATTTTCAAAACGGCCTGCGCCGTGATTTCGCGGTTGGCTGCCTGTTCAACTACTATGGAAGAAGAACCATCAAGTACTCCGTCGGAAACCACTACATTGCGGCGCACCGGGAGGCAGTGCATAAATCGGGCGTTGTTGGTTAATGCCATTTTCTCCTCGTTCACCGTCCAGCCAAAATCTTTGGAAAGAATTTGCCCGTAACTGGTGTATGACGCCCAGTTTTTGGCATAAATGAAATCGGCACCTTCAAACGCTTTTTTCTGGTTATATTCCACTTTTACATTGCCCATAAACTCCGGCGCCAGTTCATAACCTTCGGGATGGGTAACCACCAGTTCATAATCGGTTTCCCGCATCCATTCCACAAACGAATTGGCTACAGCCTGTGGCAATGCCCGTGGGTGCGGCGCCCAGGTAAGCACCACTTTTGGTCTTTCCGTTTTTTTGAACTCTTCGATGGTCACCAAATCGGCATAGCTTTGCAACGGATGACGAGTGGCGCCTTCCATACTTATAACAGGAACACCGGCATATTCAATAAACTGGCTCAGAATTTTCTCGGCGTAATCATCCTCTTTATTCTGAAATTTGGCAAAAGCCCGCACGCCAATTACTTCGCAATATTTGCCAATAACTGGAATGGCTTCTTTCAGGTGTTCCGGTTTGTCGCCGTCCATCACAACGCCCAATTCCGATTCCAACTGCCAACCGTCATCGCTTACATTCATCACCATGGTGTTCATGCCCAGGTTCATAGCTGCCTTTTGTGTACTCAGGCGGGTTCGCAAACTCGGGTTGAAAAATATCAGCACCATGGTTTTGTTTTTTCCCAAATGCTGGTAACCAAACCTGTTCTTTTTAATTTCTATAGCAGTTTCAACCGCCTTTTTTAAATCGGGAATATCTTTTACTGAAGTGAAATGTTTCATAGAACTGTCTTGTTTCTATTTTAAAAATTTAATTTTTATGTGTTTTTTTATCTGTTCGAAGTCTTTATCCATTGTAACAATCGTAAGATTAAGGTCCTCAGAAATCACTGCCTGATAAGAATCATCAAAATCGAGATTAAACTGGACAGCAAATTCTTCTATTCTGAAATATTTGCCTTTTTCAATAGATGCAATCTTAACCTTGGGAATAACATCATTGATAAAAGAGCTATACAAACTATATTTTTGATTTCTGAATAAGATAACACCTATGGAATGCAGGGAGAAATCAGACAAAACAATCTTACCATAATTCTCAACTAAAAAAGATTTACACTTCTCTTTTTTCTCCTGTTCAAGTAAAATTTCAAGAAAGATATTGGTATCAATCAGGTATTTCTCCATTGATTTGCTTTGTGTTGCAATTCTATCGAACTTTCTTTTACATCTTTTAATCCACCTTCCCAATCAAAAGAAAATCCTTTATTTTCGATGGATTCTGCTTTTTTATATCTTGAAGTCAAAAAATCAAGAAAATCTAACAACTCCTTTTTGGCATGTTGAGGTAAATTTTGAAACTTGCTCAATAAAATTTCTGCTTCCATAGCTTTGTTTTTTAAACAAATATACAATTTCTGACCGACTATTTCGGCCTCACCTGCCCATCGCCTTCGATAATCCATTTGTAGCTGGTGAGCTCTTCCAGCGCCATGGGGCCGCGGGCATGCAGCTTTTGCGTGCTGATTCCGATTTCGGCGCCCAGCCCAAACTGCGCCCCATCGGTAAATGCCGTGGAAACATTGGAGTAAACCGAAGAAGCATCAACCAGTTTGCGGAATGTTTCAATGCGTTCCTGATTTTCAGAAATAATGGCTTCGCTATGTTTCGAACTGTTTTTGTTGATTTGTTCCAGCGCCTCATCAAACGATTCCACTGTTTTAACTGACATTTTAAGTGAAAGAAATTCTGTACCAAACGACTCTTCAGTAGCCAGTAACAACAGGTTTCCCGGGTAATTTCCTTTGAGTTTTTCGAAAGCCTGTTCATCGGCGTAAATAATTACATCCGACTCAGCCAACCGCTTTCCAAATGCCGGCAGTTCATCCAGCCGGCTCTGATGAATAACAAGGCAATCCAACGCGTTGCAAACCGACGGGCGACGGGTTTTGGCGTTGAAAATAATTTCGCTTCCTTTTTCGGCATCGCCAAACTCATCGAAATAAGTATGGCAAATGCCAGCGCCGGTTTCAATAACCGGAATGGTGGCATTTTCGCGTACAAAATTGATGAGGTTCTGGCTACCGCGCGGGATAATCAAATCGATATACCCGTGCGCCCGAAGCATTTCGTTGGTTTCCTCCCGGCCGGCAGGCAAAAGCGCCACCGTGTTTTCGTCGATGTCATTATTTTGAAGTACTTTCTGAATGATGGAAACGATGGCGGAATTGGAATAAATGGCATCGCTTCCGCCTTTCAAAACACAGGCATTTCCCGATTTCAGGCAAAGCGAAAAAACATCGAACGTAACATTGGGGCGGGCTTCGTAAATAATCCCGATTACG
>JAZBNQ010000375.1:0-2549 GCA_036350775.1 Mariniphaga sp. | reverse complement strand
TCAATGCCGTAATTTCCCAGCATCAGCATATCATATTTCAGGTTTTGACCAATTTTCATGATGTTTTTATCGGCAAAAACTTCGCGGAATTCGTCTAAAACCTGCTGTGCTTCTTCCCTTTTTTTAGGAACTAAAACACAATAGGCTTCGTGCTTGCGAAATGCAAATGACATGCACACAATTTCAGCAGAATGTGTATCGAGCCCGGTAGTTTCGGTGTCGAAACAAAACGCATCTGTTATCGAGAGTTCAGCCCGAAGGCTGGCACGCTGCATTTCGTTTTCCACCAAATAATACTGGTGGGGAATCGTTTCGATGTTCTCTTTTTTGGCTGAGACCGTCGGAGGGGTTTCCACTTCACCAAACAAAGTTTGCTGAACAGCTTTGTCTGCTTTCACCTCCTCCAAATTCAGGCGTTCGGCCAGAGTCCTAAACTCCAAATCCTGAAAAATGGCTTTTAATGCTTCCTTATTGATTTCGTCCCGGGTAAGTCCTTTTGTGTCAAAATCAATAGGAACATCTTGTATGATTGTAACTAATTTACGGGAAAGGTAAACTTGTTCTTTAAACTCAAGCAGATTTTCTTTCTGTTTGCCTTTCAGTTTGTCAATGTTCTCATAAATACCGTCAATACTCCCAAATTCAGCAATTAATTTTTCGGCGGTTTTGGGCCCAATGCCCGGGCAACCGGGAATATTGTCAGAACTGTCGCCCATCAATCCCAGAATGTCAATGACCTGTTCTGTATTTTCAATTCCGAAATTCTTTTTTACTTCTTCAATTCCCCAAACTTCAGCAGCGCCGCCACTTTTGGCCGGTTTATACATTCGAATATGATCTTCCACCAACTGCGCATAATCTTTATCAGGGGTCATCATATAGGTATCGAAACCCTCTTTTATCGCCTTTTTTGCCAATGTACCAATCACATCATCAGCTTCAAAACCTTCCTTTTCAATAATCGGAATATTGAAAGCCTCGATAATTTTACGGATATAAGGAATCGATTTCCTTAAATCCTCGGGCATGGCTTCGCGGTTGGCCTTGTACTCTTTAAATATTTCGTGCCTGAAAGTTGGGGCATTTACATCGAAAACCACCCCAATGTATTGAGGGTTTTCACTTTCGAGTAACTGCACCAGGGTATTCACAAAACCCAGCATGGCGGATGTATTTACTCCTTTTGAATTGAATCGCGGATTTCGGATAAAAGCAAAGTAACTGCGGTAAATCAATGCATAGGCATCGAGCAAAAAAAGTTTTTTCGGGCTGTCTTCTGTCATAATAAAATTATTTGAACAACAAATTTAAGAAAATTGACGGCGAAAGATCGGTTACAATTAGCCGGATTTATTAAAGCAACAAAACAATCCTGAATATTCCGTAAAACCCGTTAAAATATTTTTCGCACTCCGGGAATTTTTCTGACAAGCCAGGCCAGAAAAAAACAGGCAGTTAATGCAACAGGCGCCAGAGTAATAAATTTTAGCAACGGAGTAGTTTGCCACGACTTAAAAATTAAACCAATGGCAACAATTACGGGAGCATGAAAAACAAAAACTCCGTAAGCGCTGTCGGATAATTGGCGGGCAAAATCTCCCTGCCGGTTTGCAAATTTTTTAGCTATTCCCAGAAGACCAATTATCAGCGAAAAACCCAACAATTGCTCCAAAATGGCATAACCAGCGCTTTGCCAGGTAGCTCCTCCCATAAACAATTCGGCCTCATCGAAAGACCCTCCCAAAATAAAAACTGCAGGAAAAGCAATAAATATTATCAACTGAGCAAACAGAAACCAGTTTTTCCCGGTTGTAAACGTAATGGCATCCATCCAGTTATTTTTGTAGGCTACAATTCCCAGCACAAAAAGAAAAACATACTGCACAAAAAACGGAAACTGAAAATTGGTAAACGGCATACTCCTTCCAACGGGAAGCCAAATGCGGATAACGTACTGAAAAAGACCGGTAGCTATTGCTGCTAAAAGAATATAAATCGTTCCGGGGAAAGGAATATTCCGGTTCAGTTTAACCGGTTTCACCAATAAAAACACCAGGGTAAAAAGCAACAAAGCTTCCACAAACCAAAGCGGTCCAAAACCAGTTCCTTTTTGATTTATCCAAAAATCAATCAACGAAACCTCCTCTCCTTGAATAAAACGATGATGCAGAAAAACGGTTAAGGGAGACAAGATGAAATAAAAAAACAGCAGCGGAATTCCCAGCCTGATAAGCCGGTCTTTCAAAAATTTACTTGTCCCTTTTCGATTTAGAGAGGGTAAAATGAAAAATGCCGAAACAAAAAAGAACATTCCCATAAAAAACGACTGGTTGGTAACAACAAACAACAGCATTGGAATAATTTCGGGGAATCCGGCTTCCGTTTCATTGTAGTACCAATCGCCGGGCGCCCCGTAAGTAATGGAAAAGTGATGTAAAACCACGAGGCTGATGAGAAAAATTCGGAGGTTATCGATGTACCAAAGGCGTGAAGTTGTATTCATTTTTTAAGAATTAGTCATACCATCAAATGAATTGATAGTATGACTA
>JAZBNQ010000374.1:0-14230 GCA_036350775.1 Mariniphaga sp. | reverse complement strand
TGAAAATGAGGAAAATATGGCAATTGTGAATATGATAGTATTAATCCTTTTTTTTACCATTTTGTTTTTTTTGTCACGCGTAAAAGTAATTTTTTTTCAATTTTTCTCCAATTCGGGGGTTACCTTTTCTTCTTTTTCGGAATATATATATAGAATGTGTGTTTTTCAAGTTTAACGAATTAAATTTATTTACGATGAAAAGGTTTTTTAACAATACCGAAAAAAAGAATTTCCAGGCTTTTGAAGTTTTAACAACAAACGAAATGTTTAAAGTACGTGGTGGTGGTGATACAAGGCCAGCAACTCGCGATAAAGACATTTTTGAAGGCGAAACCCGCTAATTTTTCACTTTTTTATATTTTTCATGTTTATTATTCAGGCAGATATGCTGTTCGAATGTTATTGTTGAGTCCATTTGCCACTGAATAACTGATATTTTACAAAGGTGCATTCAAGTGCTCCGTTGAAAAGTGTTATTTTTTTACCTGGTTTTAAACCTATATTGTTGAGGTTTTCTTTTGAAGAGGTTAAAACCCATGCAGTATTTCCTGCATAATTATGCTTCAGTCTTTCCCCAATCATAGCATAAAGTTTATCTATGTTTTCTTCCACCAATCTTTCTCCATACGGAGGATTTATTATAATTACAGCATTATTGCTGTTAACCACCAGATCTTTCATGTCGCATGTTTGAAACTCAATGGCCGAAAATACTCTTGCCCTTCGCGCATTAGTCTGTGCCGTTAAAACATTTTCTCTTGAAATATCGGAGGCATATATTTTTTTCAAAAAGGAGTTTGTTTGGTAATTCGCTTTAATTTTTTCGAAAAGTTGCGAATTATAGCCCTGCCAGTTTTCAAATGCATATTCTTTCCGAAATCTGCCCGGAGGAATATTTTGTGCAATCATTGCGGCTTCAATTGGCAAAGTTCCTGAGCCACACATGGGATCAATAAAATCTGTATTTCCATGCCAGCCCGAAAGGAGAATCATTCCTGCTGCCAGGACTTCACTGAGCGGAGCTTTTCCCTGGCTGGCCCTATATCCGCGCTTATGCAACGATTCTCCCGAACTGTCGAGCGATAAAATACATGTGTTTTTATTTACATAAACATGAATGAAAATCTCAGGATTTTGGGTATCAACATTGGGTCTGCTTCCTTTTTTTTCTCTGAAATGGTCGGCGATAGCATCCTTAACTTTAAGTGATGCAAACATCGAATTCCGAAATTCCTTTGATTGGGAAACTGCACTGCTTATGGCAAAACTTTGGTTTATTGTAAAATGCTTTAGCCAGTTAATTTCTTTGCACCTTAAATAAAACTGGTCAATATCCCTGAACTGAAATACGGCAATTTCTTTTAAAATTCTTATAGCAGTCCGCAAAAAGTAATTTGATTTATAAATCAATTCAAGATCGCCTTCATAAAATACGGCTCGCCGTCCTATTTGTATATTCTTTCCGCCGATTGTTTCAATTTCTTTGGCCAAAACCGTTTCAAGTCCTGTAATTGTTTTTGCTGTAAGTTTGAAATTTTCCAACATGATTGCTATTAAATTAAATGCCTAATCCATCAGTAAATGTAAGTTCTTTTGGCCGGGATTGTACTATTTTTGAATGGGGTGGAATATTTCGCGTAATCCAAACATTTCCACCAATTACCGAACCTTTTCCGATGGTTATGCGGCCGAGAATTGTTGCTCCTGAATATATGACCACATCATCTTCAACAATTGGATGCCGAGGTATTCCTTTGATGGGATTGCCGTCTTCATCAAGCGGAAAACTTTTTGCACCAAGCGTTACACCCTGGTAAATTTTTACATTTTTGCCAATTATACTTGTAGAGCCTATAACAACACCTGTTCCATGGTCAATGGTGAAGCTTTCTCCGATTTGTGCACGCGGATGAATATCAATTCCGGTTTCACTATGTGCCATTTCTGAAATAAATCTTGGAATAAGTGGAACTTCCAGATCAAGTAATTTGTGTGCCATTCGATAATTTGTGATGGCCCGGATTCCCGGATAACAAAAAATAACTTCTCCAAGGTTACGTGCGGCCGGGTCGTTTAAAAATACGGCATTTACATCAGCCACGAGTTTGCGCCTTATTTCAGGAAGATGTTCAATGAAATTGACTGCAATTTCTTTAGCTTTTGAGGTGTGTTTTTTTACTTTGTCAGCATTTTCATCCTGGCATTCAAAACACATTCCGGCTAAAATTTCCTGGCTAAGGAGTTCATATAATTCATCAACGTAAACACCCATATAATGGCGCGTAGTGTTGGGCCTTAATGACGTACTTCCGAAATACCCGGGGAAAAGAATTTCCCTGACCATATCGATAACTTTTTGAAGTTTGGTAATGGAGGGGAGCGGTTCTCCTAATCTGTGCTCGTGGCAAACCACATCATATGTTGAAGGATCGCTCAGACATTCAATTGTTTGTGATAACCTGGTATCAAATTCCCTGACTGTCATGTTTAATATTATAAGGTTTGTTACAAAAGTAGTAAATCATCTCAAATTATCTTTTGGTTTCAGAACAAGTGAGATTTTGTTTGGTTTATTGCTATTCCAATGGTTTCAGGTAATGCAGGGCATTGTGTAAACGGATTTCATTTTTCCCGCTAACAATTTTATAGTTAAAGCCATAATTGATGATGTTTTCAATATACCGTTGCTGCAGGTAAATTCGTTTTTCACCTCCATTTTCGCGTACAAAATCAGGTTCCCAAGGCAAATCGGTATCACAGACAAGGAAGAGGTCTATTTTTGTTTTTTTGATTTCGGTTTCCAACCAAACAGGTGACTTTCCAAACACTTCTTCAAACCAAATTTTTGTAATAATTAACCATGTATCCGACAAAACCCAGGTTAATTTCTTTTGCTGGAATTCATTAAGCTCCTGAATTTGCTTTTTTGCAATTAAAACCAAATCATTGTAATTATAACTCCTGCCAAGGTTTTCAATATAATTTCGCGCAAATTCAGGTATAAAAGGTACCTGGAAATGGTTTGCCAATCCTTCGGTAAGTAAACTTTTTCCGGTTGATTCGGCGCCGGTAATTATTATGGTTCTCAATTTTGTTTTCAATTTTTTTTGAGTATGTCTTTTTTCCATTCAAAGTACCCTAACACAGCCATAACAGTGTAAACAAGAAACAATATAACCGTTGGCCAGAGTTCTTTGTAAACGTATAAACCGGCTGAAAATAAATCTACAAAAATCCAGATTATCCAGTGCTCACTATATTTTTTTGCCAGCATCCAGGTTGCAGTTATACTTAATGCAGTAGTTAATGAGTCCATGTAAGGAACGGTAGAATTGGTATAGTTGAGCAAAATAAAAAGTATTCCGGAGTAAATAACAATTGTTGTCAGCAAAAGATGAATCAGTAAATTTTTAGGTGTTTTTCTTGCCGGCAGTTTTTTCTGGTGGCCAACTGAATTTTTTTTGCCTCCCTTTAACCAAAAGTACCATCCGTATATGCTGATGAATACATAATAGACTTGTAAGCCCATATCGGCATAAAACCCCGACTGAAAAAAAACTACAATGTATAGCACCGACGTAAACAGACCTGTTGGCCAGGTTAAAATATGTTGTTTAATTGAAAAGAAAATGTACAAAAGGCCAAGGAGTGCGCCAAGCAGTTCAATTTTGTTTTCCCACATCCAGGTGGCAAAAAACTCTGTCATTGCCTATTTATTCTGTCGTAACCAAAAGGTTAGTGTATTGTTCCTTATTTTCAATTACATCAAGTGCTTTTAATATGGCCTCGTCGTCTTCAAAAATTATTTTGTAATATTCATTTCGGGTAAAAATATCCCGGGCAATAAAAGCTTTTAAGTCTTTTTTCATGGTATTTAATGTGAACTTCAGGCTTTCTTCGTCTTTTTCAATTCCTTGTTTTTCACCCTCAACCAATATTGAATTCACCATTTCTTCAGTAATTTCAAAATTACTGGCGAAAGCATCAAATTCAGGATATTTATTTTTTAATTCAGGACGGTTTTGATCAACATAATCGAGTACAAAATTGTAAACAATGTTGTTTCTTCTTAAACGATTGTAATACCTGTAATGGGACGAAGTATCCATTGGAATAAAAATATCAGGCATTACTCCGCCGCCTCCATAAACATCACGCCCGTTTATCAGGGTTTTAAATTTTAGTGAATCTGCAAGTTGAATGCTGTCTGCACTGAATAATTGGCCTGTACTTAGCCTGTCGAGATAATCTCTTTTATATTCTTCCATGCCATTTTCATAAGGTTTCTGAATATTTCTCCCGCTTGGTGTATAATAATGTGCTGTAGTTAATCGCACCAGTGAACCATCGGTAAGGAAATAGGGTTTTTGAACCAGGCCTTTTCCAAAAGAACGCCTGCCAATAATTAATCCACGGTCCCAATCCTGAACTGCACCTGAAACAATTTCACTGGCCGATGCCGATGATTCATCAACCAAAATAACCAGGTTACCTTCCTTAAAGGTTCCTCCTGATGTAGCTTTGTATTCCCGTTTCGGATCATTTTCGCCATCGGTAAAAACGATTAACTTGTTGGCATCCAGAAATTGGTCTGATATTTCGACTGCTGTTTTTAGATATCCTCCTCCATTTCCGCGCAAATCAAGAATCAGGTTTTGAATATTTTGTTTTTTTAACTCATTCATTGCTTCTCCAAATTCTTCGGTGGTAGTTGCCGAAAACTTATTTAGTTTGATATACCCGGTTGATTTATCAAGCATAAAAGAGGCATCAAGACTATATATTGGAATTTTATCGCGAATGATAGTAAAACCAAGTGTTTCATCGATGTTACGCCGCAGAACTTTAATTTCTACTTCGGTTCCTTTGTCGCCCCGCAGCATGTCCATAACATCAGTGTTTGAAATGCCGGTGCCTGCAATAGTTTTTCCGTCAACCTGAATAATCCTGTCTCCGGCACGTAACCCTACTTTTTCTGAGGGGCCCCCGGGAATGGTTTCTGTTACCAGCAGGGTATCTTTAAAAATATTAAATGAAATTCCTATTCCTTCAAAATTACCTTGCAGTGGCTCGTTCATTTTATCTACATCTTCTTTTGAAATATAAACCGAATGAGGATCCAGTTCGCTCAGCATGTGGACTATAGCTTTTTCCGTTAATTCATCAACATCTGCAGAATCAACATAATATCCATCAATCAGGCGGAGTAGTCGCGCAAATTTCATCTGGTTTTTCTGAACCGATTCCTGTGCTGTTGCTTCTGTTACCGGCTGAAAAGCCAAAATGGTTATCAAAATTATAACCAGTGCTTTGCGGTAGAATTTAATCTTTGAAGTATTCTTAATTAAAGTATTCATTTTATATTCTTTTAAAGCTTTACAGGTAAAACGATTATTCCCACTCAATTGTTGCGGGTGGTTTTGAACTGATATCGTAAACTACCCGGTTAATGCCTCGTACTTTGTTAATTATTTCATTCGACATTTTAGCCAGGAAGTCGTATGGCAAGTGAACCCAATCAGCAGTCATTCCATCAGTAGAAGCTACTGCCCGCAAGGCTACTGTGTTTTCGTAAGTGCGTTCGTCGCCCATAACACCAACCGATTGGACGGGTAACAACATTACACCGGCCTGCCAAACATTGTCATATAATCCCCAGTTTTTTAATCCGTTAATAAAAATAGCATCGGCTTCCTGAAGCATACTAACTTTTTCGGGTGTAACATCGCCTAAAATACGGATTCCAAGTCCCGGACCCGGAAAGGGGTGGCGACCGAGCAATTCCTTTTTTATATTTAAAGCTTTTCCCACGCGACGAACTTCATCTTTAAAAAGTAAACGCAGCGGTTCAACCACTTTTAGGTGCATTTTTTCGGGAAGGCCGCCAACATTGTGGTGCGATTTTATGGTTGCCGAGGGGCCGTTTACAGAAACCGACTCAATAACATCGGGATAAATGGTGCCCTGTGCCAGCCATTTCACATCCTTAATTTTGTGTGCTTCGGCATCAAAAACTTCAATAAAGTTACGGCCAATAATTTTTCGTTTTTGCTCAGGATCTGTAATTCCTTTTAAATCATTCCAGAATTTTTGCCGTGCATCTACACCAATTACATTCAATCCCATATCTTCGTATGAATGAAGTACGGTTTCAAATTCATTTTTACGTAACAAACCGTTATCCACAAAAATGCAGGTGAGGTTGCTGCCAATGGCTTCATTCAGCAAAACTCCTGTAACCGACGAATCAACACCACCCGATAAACCGAGCACTACCTTGTCGTTTCCCAGTTTCTCTTTAAGTTCATTTATGGTGGTTTCTACAAATGAAGACGGAGTCCAGGTTTGTTCACATTTGCAAATGTCAACGGTGAAATTTTTGAGTACTTGCTGTCCCTCGGTTGTGTGGTAAACTTCAGGATGGAATTGAATGGCATAGGTTTGTTCATCGTCAATTTTGTAGGCCGCAAAATTAACATCTTCGGTTGATGCCACTACTTTATAATTTTTTGGCAGTTTAATAATGGTATCACCATGCGACATCCAAACCTGGGTATGCGGGGTTATATGTTGAAAAAGCAGACAATCGTGATCTATAAAACCCAGTTTGGCCCTGCCATATTCTCTTGAGTCGGAAGGTGCAACCTCTCCACCAAAAAAATGGGCCATGTATTGCGCTCCGTAGCAGATTCCCAGGATGGGCAGTTTTCCTTTTATAGCTGAAAGGTCGGGGCGGGGAGCTTCCGGATCGCGCACTGAAAAAGGACTTCCCGAAAGAATAACTCCTTTTACCGTTTCATCAATTTCAGGATAATGGTTGAAAGGATGAATTTCGCAGTAAATATTCAACTCGCGTATTTTACGGCCAATGAGTTGCGTATACTGCGATCCGAAATCAAGAATCAGTATTTTTTCCTGCATGAATTTTATTTTATGATGATTGCTTTTGTTCAATCTACAAAAGTAAAAATATCAAGGTAAAAACGGGTGCTTTGTTTTCTGAAAGAATTTAAAATTAATAAGAAATAAAACCGTTTAAAACAAAGGGATGATCAATATTTGTTATTTTTGAGCGAATTTTTTAAAGAGATTTTTAAATGAAGAATGCATATTATTTTCTTGTTTTGCTGTTGGTTACTGCATCTTTCAACCCAATTTATGCACAACAGTTAAAGGAAAATGAAATAGTTGTTATTCATGGTGAAAAATATGTATTGCACCAGGTAAGGACAGGCGAAACCATTTTTTCCATCAGTCAGCAATACAAAACCAACAGTAATACACTTGAAAAACATAACCCGGAGATTGCAAGCGGATTAAAAATAGGCGACATTTTAAAAATTCCGTACAACGAAGAAGTCAGGTTGCAGAATATTCCTGCCAGTACGAAAGGAGATCCGGCATATTTTGAGTTTTATACCATTACATCACGAACTGAAACCCCTTATTTTATTGCGAAAGAATTTGGAATTACAGTTGAAGAAATTTATGCCTACAATCCGGAAGTTACCCGTTTTCGAAAAGGTACAAAACTGAGAATTCCGGTGTGGACACCAGAAGAAACAATTTCAACAGTTGACATGCCGGAACAAACCCCTGTTGAAGAGGAAAGCAAAGAACTGATAATGCATGAAGTTAAGCCGGGAGAAACGTTGTATTCACTTTCCCGCAAGTATAAAATATCTGAAAGCGAAATTTTGTTTTTTAATCCGGGGGCACGCGACTTAAAAGCAGGAAGTGTAATTTACCTCCCAAAGTCTGACGAAGGACCTGACTTTCGATCACCCTCAGACAAGATTTCGAACACCATTGATGAAACGCTTACCCAAACGCTGGTTGAAACAGGCAACTATTTCGAGCACACCATTGTTTCAGGAGAAACGTTGTGGTCAATAACCCGCAAATATGATGTTTCGGAAGATGAATTGAAAAGAATTAACCCGGTTTTGGAATCTGGATTTCCGGCAGGAGTAACCATTAAAGTTCCGGTAAAAAAATCAGAACTCAGCAGTGCCGAGCCGGTAAATGAAAATGCATTTTTACGACATGTGGTGCAGCCCGGTGAAACCTTATTCCGGTTGGCTTCGCAATATAACCTTTCAATACCTGAAATCAGGAAGTTTAACCCGCAACTGACAAACCGCAGTCTTGTGCAGGGGGAAACACTTTTAATTCCGCGGCAACCTGATGAAGAAATTGTGGAATTTATGGATAATATTTCTGCGGATTCTGTTAAAACAAAACCACCTTCTTTTGACAGTGATTTTTATGATATTGAAATGCCGGCAGTTATTCCGGAGAATTGCCGTCCCGGGCAAAATTATACGGCAATGAATCAAACTTATGATGTGGCTTTGTTTTTACCTTTGTTTATATACGCCAACGACACCTTAAACCGCGAACCGGAAAAGATTGAACTGGTTAGCGATTCGCTTTTTTATGTAGAAAATTTTTTACCTGAAGATACTTTACAGCAGGATACTTTAATTGAACAGGATGAGCCCGTTGAAATGTTTCATGGTTTTTACCGCGAAAGCGAAAACTACCTGCAGTTTTATGAAGGCGTTTTACTGGCAGTTGATTCGCTAAAACAAGCCGGAATGAAAATCCGGTTAAATGTTTTTGATACGCAGCAAAATCCTGATTCCATTCGGGAATATATTTATGCAGATGGTTTTTTGGAAACCGACTTAATTATTGGACCGGTTTTTCCGCAGGTGCAAGGCGAAGTGGCTGCCATTGCTTCAAAAAACCGAATTCCCATGATTTCTCCGCTTTCATCGCAATCACGTGATTTGACAAGTAATCCTTATTATTACCAGGTTAATCCATCACGTGAGTTTCTTGCTGCAAAAACTGCTGAATTAATCACGGAAGAATATTTTAACAGCAATTTTATTGTAGTTAAAACAGTTAATTCAGGAGGAATATATGAAGAAAAGGTGGTGGATATGGTACGGGAAAAACTGCTTCATTCAGGCTATTGGGGACAGCCGCAGGGTATGCAATTTCATGTTTACGATTTTAGTCAGGAGGGTGCATTTGGTTTTAGCCGGATTCTCTCCCCGGAAAAAGAGAATGTAATTTTTGTTTCATCCATGAATGAAGGGGACCTTAGTTTGGTGCTTTCCAATATTAATAACCTGTTAGATGATTATTCTGTTACGCTTGTTGGATTTAATCGTTATGAGCAGTTCGAAAGTATATCCGACGAGTTTTTTCATAATTTAAAGTTACACTACATTGCTCCTTACTGGGTTGACTATTCACATCCGGAAACCATCAGGTTTTTAAAAAAGTATAAAGAACATTTTTATACTGAACCGGGTAACTTTGGAATGCAGGGATATGATGTAGCATTCTATTTTCTGAATGCTTTACGGAATTATGGAAAAGATTTTGAAGAGTGTCTGTCATATCAAAAGGTCCATCTCTCCCAGGGAAATTACAATTTCCAAAAAGTATCCCGATTTGGAGGTTACATGAACCATGGAGTTTCAGTAATTAGTTACAAACCTTCTTACGAAGTGGTACGCAAAAGGATAATCGGGCCTTACCGGTTTGCACAAAAATAAAAAGGGAGTTCCGACTATAAAACTCCCTTTGCTAATTCGTTCTCGTTTTTAAAGACCAAATTCTTCAATTGTTTTACGAATTATCCTGATAGCCTCCATCAGTTGTTCTTCCTTAATTACCAGCGGTGGTGTAAACCTGATGATGTGTTCATGCGTAGGTTTGGCCAGTAATCCGTTTTCTTTAAGTGCCACACAAACATCCCATGCCGTTTTTCCGTTTGTGGGTTTAATGGCAACGGCATTCAGCAAACCTTTTCCGCGAACCAATTCAATCATTTTTGAAGGAATGGCTTTCATTTCCTTTCTGAAAATTTCTCCTAAACGCAGAGCGTTGTCGGCCAGTTTCTCATCTTGAATGACATCCAGCGCAGCCATAGCCACTTTTCCTGCAATCGGGTTTCCTCCGTAAGTGCTGCCGTGTTCGCCGGGTTTTATAGTGAGCATTATTTCGTTGTCGGCCAGCACACACGAAACCGGATACATTCCGCCCGAAAGTGCTTTTCCCAGCACAAGAATATCCGGGCGAACATCTTCATGGTCGCAGGCCAGCATTTTTCCGGTGCGTGCCAGTCCGGTTTGCACTTCGTCGGCCACAAAAAGTACGTTGTATTTTTTACACAGCTCCGCTGCTTTTTTCAGGTAACCATCTTCCGGCACATAAACACCGGCTTCGGCCTGGATCGGTTCCACCAGGAAACCAGCTACATTTGGGTTTTTTAGTTCCTCTTCCAGCCTTTTCAAATCGTTGTAAGGGATGTTAATGAATCCCGGAGTGTATGGCCCGTAATGGCTGTAAGCATCAGGATCTGACGACATGGAAATGATGGTAATGGTACGCCCGTGGAAATTGCCGTCGCAGACCACAATTTTTGCTTCGTTTTCAGGAATGCCTTTTACTTTGTATGCCCATTTGCGGATCAGCTTCAGGGCGGTTTCGTCAGCTTCGGCACCCGAATTCATCGGGAGCATTTTATCGTACCCGAACAATTTAGTCATGTATTCTTCCCAATCACCCAAGGTGTTGTTGTAAAAGGCTCTTGACGTGAGCGCCAATGTTTTGGCCTGGTCTGTTAGTGCGGTTACTATTTTTGGATGACAGTGTCCCTGGTTTACCGCCGAATAGGCAGCCAGAAAATCGAAATAGCGTTTGCCCTCAACATCCCAAACAAAAACTCCTTCGCCTTTGGCCAAAACCACAGGAATCGGATGGTAATTGTGGGCGCCAAATTTATCTTCTTTGGCTATGTAATCTTTAGTTGTAAGTTGTTCCATAATGAATCGTTTTTAATTTGGATGCATAAATACAATTTTCGGGGAAAATTTCAAAGGATATTTGAGCGTGTAAATGCGCTTAAAATGGGTTTTAAAACATGTTTTTACTGTTTCCAGAAGCGGGCAATCAGCACTTCGGCCAGAATAAAAAACAGTGCAAGCAAAATGCACCATTTCCAGAGTTGTTTTCCTTTTTGAATTTCCTGAAGCACTTCGGCAAAATTGGACGAAATATTGTCAAGAACGGCAGCTTTTTCAATGTTGGCAATTTCAATTCGTTCTTCCAGTTCGGTGGGTGTGTAATACCTCAAATCCGATTCATCACGATTATAATTGAATGAAAGTGATGCAATGGTTTCATTTTCGTTTTTTATCAGATAGTGTCCTGCTGTTTCAATGAATCCACTTAAATCAAGCCGCATTCCCTGTTCTGATGCATTTACAACCGGAATGAAATTGTCTCCGGTTTGGCGGTTTTCAATTTCAAGTGATGACTCCAGGCCAACAGTTAATTTTCCCGAAAGAAGAAAGGTTTGTTCGGCACCAATTATGTGTGAAATTTGCTGGTCGGGCAAACTGTTAATAACAATATTATAAATGGAAGGAACAAAAAGAATGTCGCGGGCAAAAGCTTCGTTCTTTTTATTTAACGGAAAGGCAAATACCCATACTTTGCCTTTCCCGTATGGCAAAACCGAAAGCGCTTTGTCATTGTTTTGAAACCAGAGAAGTGATGTTTCATTGGTGCGAATGTTTTCTGTAAATTTCAGATGGCCTGCAATTTTTGGCAGAAGCGCATTCTCTTTTCGTTCCTGGAAAACATTCCTGAAAAAACGGTTGTCGAAATTGATACCCGAAATTTCCTGGCTTGTAGTATCAGTGCCTGATATTGGATTGGCATCAAATTTCGATAGAAATGTATTATAACCGGATGCCTGATTTAAGTTAGGAAAAAGCACCACGGAGCTTCCGTTGTTTACCGCAGTTTCCAGTTCATTCAAAAAACCTGAGGATAAGTTTTCCGGATTGATTAGAAATATGGTATTTTTTTCAGCCAGCTTGCTGATTTGCAGGCTCTGAATATCCATGGTTTCCAGCTCAACATAATTGTCGTTCTCAAAAAGTGCAGACAGGTATCCAAGTCCTTCCTGAGAAGCCGGTGTATTGCTGAAAATGGCCAGGGCTTTTAATTTAGGCTCAACAAAATAACTGAGATGCCAGGTGTTGTCGTGAGTAAATGGATAATCAGTTATTTCTACCCTTCCCAGTTGAATTCCAGCCGAAGTGTTTGAGTATTTCAGGTTGGCTGTTATTTCATTTTGCGCTTCAACAGAAAAATTGGTAATTGATTTTAGCGAGTCATTCAGAAAAAGCCTGAGCGGCAGGTTCTGGTAGTCTTCGTCCGAACTGTTTTTTATTTTTACAAAAATGGTTTCTTCCTGGTTGAGCCCGTGGGCCGGCTGTTCCACCCAGCATGAATCTATATAAAGATTGTTAACCTGGTTGGGAACAAGTGGCATCAGGTAACTAAAAACCGATTCACCTGAAAAATTTTCCAGGTCGGTGGTTTTTCTCTGAAAATCGGAAATGAAATAAAGTGTTCCCTGGTTTATATCTTCCTGCATTTTGTTTTGCACGTCAAACCGGTTATGGATCAGGGAAAGTGAAATTGCAGCAGGAGACTGACTTATTTCTGCCACTTGCCGAATGAATTGTTCTTTGTTGAACAATTGCTGGTGTTTTTGCTCCAAATCATTTGTAAATAACCTGAATTTTGTACCTGCCGGATACGATTGCCCAATTTCTGCTGCTTTGTTTCGGGCACGTTCCAAAAGCTGGCCCTGTTCCGATAAGGCATTCATGCTGAACGAATTATCGATATAAACCCCAACTATTTCTCCCGAACCTGTTTTGGCTGCGGTTTCGGCGGGAATGTAGGGTTGCGAAAAAGCAAAAACCAGAAAAATGATGGCCAGAATCCGGGCTAACAGCATGAGAAGTTGCTTGAGGCGAGACTTCTTTTGAGATTCCTTTTTAATGTCTTTCAGAAAGCCAACATGACTGAAGTAAACTGTTTTGTATCGCCTGAAACTAAACAGGTGAATGATAATGGGAATAGCAATGGCGAAAAGTGCAAATAAAAAAGTTGGATACAGAAAATTCATTTCAGTTGGGTACTTTACTGTTATTCTTCTGCAAATATGGCAATTTCTTTTTCACCGGTCGATTTAATGTAGCCACGAAACATACCTGAAGTATTAAATTCCATGGCTACATTGCCATTTGCATCTAGCGCAATAACACCGCCCGTGCCGCCAAGTTCACCCAGTTTTCTTATTTCTTCACGGCATGCCTCAGCAACTTCCATGTTTTTGTATTCCATTAATGCCGAAATATCACGCGCAACTCCAAGTCGAATATAATATTCCCCGTGCCCGGTGCACGAAACCGCACAGGTTTTGTTGTTGGCATAATTTCCTGCACCAATGATGGGCGAGTCGCCGATGCGGCCATATTTTTTATTGGTCATTCCTCCGGTTGATGTTCCGGCACAAAGATTTCCATAAACATCGAGCGCCACACATCCAACCGTTCCTGTGTTATCTGATGGCGTTCGTTTCCTTTCCTGTTTTTGCAAACGCTTGAGCGATTCGTAGCGTGTTGGTGTGTAAAAGTATTTGTTTTTAACTATTTCAAGGTTTTGCTCCCGTGCGAATTCCGATGCACCTTTTCCGCTTAACAACACGTGTTCCGAATTTTCCATCACTGCCCGGGCTGCGGTAATTGGATTTTTAATGTCTTTCACGCCGGCAATTGCTCCAGCATTCAAATTCTTGCCTTCCATTATGGATGCATCCAGTTCATTTTCTCCATTGCTGTTAAAAACGGCTCCTTTTCCTGCATTAAATAGGGGAGAGTCTTCCAGAATTTTAATAACCTCAACAACGGCTTCAGTAGAAGTTGCTCCGTTTTTCAAAAGGTTACTACCAACTAAAAGTGCTTCATCCAGTTTGGCTTTGTATTCGGCCTGTCGTTCGTCACTCATGGCTGATTTCGACATAACTCCGGCGCCGCCGTGAATTACAACTGCATATTTTTGTTGTCCAAACAGTGCCGCAGAGAAAAATATTAATAAAACTAAACTGAAAGGAATTTTGAGCCTCATTTATTTTTACTTTTAATTTTCCACAAAAATGGAATAATTAAACGAAAAATTACCGGAAGATTTTTTTTTATTCAACTAAACTGCACGATTAGCCCAAACTGTAAAATACAGAAAAGAAATGTGAAATGGTGCCTGCAAGCACAAACAGGTGCCAAATTCCGTGTCCGTATTTCAGGTTACGCCAGGCATAAAAAATAACTCCCAATGAGTAGCAGCC
>JAZBNQ010000373.1:0-2730 GCA_036350775.1 Mariniphaga sp. | reverse complement strand
CATGCCGACGTTACACTGAAAAATCATTTTCGCGACGACTGGAGTTCTTATCACGTAGTAAGTTACGATACAATAACTGGAGAACCTGTGGTTAAACAAACGCATCAGGGATTGAAGGATGAATCGGCCTGGGGCAGGGGACAAGCCTGGGGATTTTACGGTTATACTATGTGCTACCGCGAAACCGGCGATGAAAAGTATTTGGATGCAGCAGAAAATATAGGAGATTTCATTCTGAAAAATTTACCGGAAGATATGGTTTCATACTGGGATTTTAACGATCCGGCAATTCCGAATACAAATCGCGACGCATCAGCCGCTGCAATTATGGCTTCAGCATTTTATGAATTAAGTACTTTTTCTGATAAAGGCGAAACCTATCGCGATGCAGCCAGTAAAATTACAGAAAGCCTTACTTCATTGAAATACAGGGCCAATGATGGTTCAAACGGCGGTTTTCTTTTGAAGCACAGTGTAGGTCACAAACCGAATAATAGTGAAGTGGATGTGGCCATTAATTATGCTGATTATTATTATCTGGAAGCCTTGAAAAGACAACAGGAATTATTAAAATAAAATAGTATGGCAACAATTTATGAAGAACGGTATGCATACCATCCCGATGATTTTAAATCGTATGATACCGAAAAAATCAGGAAAGAATTTTTAGTGGAAAAAGTGATGGAACCCGGCAACATTCGGTTGGTTTATTCGGCCATTGAACGGTACATTGTTGGCGGAGCTGTTCCGGTTGACAAGCCGTTGAAACTCGAATCAATCGATCCGTTAAAAGCTGAGTTTTTCTGCTACCGTCGCGAAGTGGGTGTTATTAGCGTCGCAGGACCTGGAACCATTGTAGTTGACGGAACAGAATACAAAATGAATTTTAAAGATGCCCTTTATATTGGAAAAGGCAGCAAAGATGTTGAATTTCGCTCGGATGATCCGCAGAATCCCGCTCATTTTTACATCAACTCAGCGCCGGCACATAAAGAATATCCGGTAAAACATGTTACACAAAACGATGCCAATGTCCTGCACTTGGGATCACTTGAATCGTCGAATGAACGGAAAATTTATCAGTTATTGATAAACACGGTTGTTGAGACATGCCAGTTACAAATGGGTTTGACCGAACTAATGCCTGGCAGCGTTTGGAACACCATGCCTCCGCACCAGCACAACCGCCGAAACGAAGTTTATTTTTATTTCAATTTACCCGAAGACCAGGCCATTTGTCATATCATGGGCCAGCCTCATGAAACCCGCCACCTTTGGATGCACAACGAGCAGGCGGTAATTTCACCCAACTGGTCAATTCATTCTGCTGCCGGAACGAGCAACTACATCTTCATTTGGGGAATGGCTGGTGAAAACCTGGATTACACCGATATGGACCACATTAAACCAACCGAATTAAGATAAAAATTATGATACAACAATTATTTGATTTAAACGACAAAGTTGTTCTCGTAACCGGTGGCACCCACGGAATTGGAATGGCCATTGGGAAAGTGCTCGGAAAAGCCGGCGCCAAAATTTGTGTGAACGACATTTCCGAAGAAAAACTGGAAAGCTGCAAAAAAGAGTATGCTGACGATGGAATTGATGTTTACACCTTAAAATTCGATGTGACGGACGAAAAAGATGTGGACCGCGGCATTACACAAATTGAAAACGAAGTGGGTACAATTGATATTCTGGTAAACAACGCCGGGATTATCAAAAGAATTCCAATTCTTGACATGTCGGTAGCCGATTACAAGCAGGTAATTGACGTGGATTTGGTAGCGCCGCTGATTGTTTCCAAACGCGTGGCTCCCAAAATGATCGAAAAACGCTCAGGGAAAATCATTAACATGTGTTCTATGATGAGCGTTTACGGACGAAACTCGGTTTCTGCTTACGCTTCGGCCAAAGGCGGTTTAAAACTGCTCACGGCCAACATGACCTGCGAGTGGGCAAAATATAATATCCAGATTAATGGAATCGGGCCGGGTTACATTGCTACCGCACAAACCGCGCCCATCCGCGAAGGCGGGCACCCGTTTAATGACTTGGTGATGACCCGCACCCCCGCAGGGCGCTGGGGCGAACCCGAAGATGTGGGCAATGCAGCGCTGTTCCTGGCATCAAAAGCCAGCGATTTTGTAAACGGCCATGTGCTGTATGTAGATGGCGGAATTCTCGCCAATTTCGGTTATGTTAAAGGAGAAAACGATATTCCTGAATAACATGAATACAAGATTTATTCTTTTAATTACAATTGCCGGCTTCCTTTTTTCATGCGGAAAACAGGTCTCCCTATCGTTTCAGAATCCGCAAAGTGTGGAACGGCCTGATGAAGTTATTGTTTTAACTAAAAATGAATTGAGTCAAAAAGTGGAATTGCCTGTAGGATTATTGCCAATTTTTAAAATTGCCGATAATTCACTGGTTCCGTTTCAACTTGATGATATGGATAACGATGGCAACTGGGATGAGGTGGCTTTTTTGCTTAACTTTGCACCCAACGAAACAAAGGAAATCGTGGTAGAATTTTCCGATGGAACCAATTATCCGCCTGAGTTCGATAAACGCACCAATCTGCGTTTGGGAATTGAACAGGTGGATGGTTCATTTAAGGAAGTGGACCATTATCAGGCGCTGCCGTGTGATAACGGTTTCAAAATTATTGCCCAGGCCGAAAGTGTAAGCTGGGAGAATGATAAAATGGCTTTTCGTAATTAT
>JAZBNQ010000372.1:0-3022 GCA_036350775.1 Mariniphaga sp. | reverse complement strand
GCTTCCATCACCGTAATTATAAAGATTCACCAGGGCGCCATATTGAAACCCCAAATCCGTATCGAAAGTGATAGTTGGCAGGGCGCCAAAATTCCAGCCTTTTTTTATAACCTCATCTTCCTGGGCAATAATCTGCATGGAAAATAGCGATATGAAAAATAACAATCCAAGTTTTTTCATTGTAATTCAGTTTAAAAGTAAATTTTTGAAAATACACAAAGTATGGTTTATGAAAAGTGAATAAAAGCAATTCACTATTTTTTAGCGAACTAAGATAGAAAAAAGTAAATTCAGGCATCAATTTTTATTTAAAAAAATGGGAGATAATATTTTAATTCTTATTTTTAAACTTTTTCGATTAAATCAAAAATCTTTTTAAATAAATTCAAAACAAAAAACCAGGTATAAAATGAAAACGAACAGGAGGAGATTTTTTCAGATTGCCGGAGTTGCAAGTGCAGGGGTAATTTCAGGAGGATTTGCATCGTGCAGTAAACAAACAGGAAGTGATGAATCGGCGCTGGCTGTAATTAAAGAGGCAGCAGGCAGGCAGCATCCCCAGCAGTTTAACATGAGCGGTTACGCAGCACCAAAACTGGAAACGGTACGTATTGGTTTTATTGGATTGGGTAATCGTGGTCCCGGCGCTGTTTCGCGGATGGCAAACATCGAAGGGGTTGAAATTACTTCCCTTTGCGATAAAAATCCAGCCGGAGTGGAACGGGCACAAAAGATTTTGGAAAACCGGGGATTGCCCAAAGCGAAAGAATATACCGGAAGTGAAGATGCCTGGAAAGAATTGTGTGAAAGTGGAGATGTGGATTTGGTTTACATTGCAACTCCATGGTCATTGCACACACCTATGTGTGTTTATGCTATGGAAAACGGAAAACATGCAGCCACCGAAGTTCCTGCAGCAGTTACCGTTGAAGAAGCCTGGCAATTGGTGGAAACTTCGGAACGTACCAAAAAGCATTGTATGATGCTCGAAAACTGCTGTTACGATTTCTTTGAACTGCTTACACTAAATATGGCCCGCCAGGGATTTTTCGGTGAAATTGTTCACACTGAAGGTGCTTACATTCACGATCTGCTAAAAAATAATTTTGGAAAAGACTCCTATTCCGATATGTGGCGTTTGAGGGAAAACCAGCAGCGCAACGGCAGCCTTTATCCTACCCACGGATTGGGACCGGTTTGTCAGGTTTTAAATGTGAACCGGGGTGATAAAATGGAATACCTTACTTCGATGTCAACCAACGATTTTCAGATGGGAAAAATGGCGGGGGAGTTGGCTGCCGAAGACGGTTTTTATGAACAGTTTGCCACCGACAGCTACCGCGGAAATATGAACACAACTACCATTCGGACTTACAAGGGAAAAACCATTATGATTCAGCACGATGTGACAAGTCCCCGGCCTTATTCACGTATTCACCTGGTAAGTGGCACAGAAGGCATTGCGCGAAAATACCCGCTTCCTGGTAAAATTGCCAAAGGTCACAGCTGGTTTGATGATGATGAGATGAAAGCACTTGAAGAAGAATACACACCTGAAATTGTAAAATTGGTGGGCGATATGGCCAAACAAATTGGCGGACACGGCGGAATGGATTTTATGATGGACTGGCGGTTGATTGACTGCCTGCGAAACGGAATTCCGCTCGATCAGGATGTTTATGATGCAGCACTTTGGAGCGTAGTTGCGCCACTGAGTGAATGGTCGGTGGCCAACCGGTCAAACTCGATTGACGTACCCGATTTTACCAACGGAAAATGGGAAACCAACGAACCGGTTGATGTGGAACTGAAACGCGGCGGAACAACCGGTGTGCGGGTAGCTGCCGAGGCTGAAAGTCAGTTAAATGTGTAAATGTATTTTTTCTAAAAAGGGATAAAAAGAAAGCTATCGGGAATTTAATCCTGATAGCTTTTTTTGTAAATCTATGATAAAAATTAAGCTATTTCTCTCCAATAAGTACTCCTGAAATATTCCAGTGGCTGAAACTGCTGCCTTCCCGTTCTCCGATTGGTATTGCAATTTTCAAAACGTGTTTGCCGGGTTTTAAATCTCCAAGCGGAATATAAACCGGGTTGGTTGCTTCTCCGGGACACCAGCCCGAGCGGCTGTAATCGCTTGATGTTACCCCGTTCCAGAAATTACCCGAAGCCGGATTGTATTTCCGGTACGAACCGCAGTTGGCATTCCACGGAATGTATTTGTCCACAAACCGGCCGTCCACAAAAAACTCATTCAGTTTTTGGTTGAACTCATCGCCGCCGCCCCAGCCACCATGGCCGGTTGAAATGTGGCGCAGCGTAAGGTTTTCAACACCTTCGGGCACTTCGAAAACAATTTCCAGCGAATCGTTTTCAAACATGGTTCCGTACTCCTGACCGGCCATTTCCATAATATTCAGTGTGTTGAACAGCGGGTAAATCCAGGTTTGTTTTTCATCTTCCTGTTCACTAACCACGCGGCTGCCGGGGTAATATTTTAAATCGAGGTTTACTTTGTGGCCTCCTTTATCGTAATTGCCAATAAATGCACCAATCCAAACCTCGCCTTCCAACAGTGGCAGCAATTCGGTTATATCTTGTTTGTAATAGGCTTTTTCTTCCCATTCCTGTCCATAAACCTGTACCTGTTCGTTAAAATGATTTACCCCAAACGGCGTAAAAAAGCGCACCAGTTCTACTGCCGGAGCAAAATCAGGTGTGGCTACTGTTCCGTGGTAGCTTTTGCCATTAGCTGCCTGAAAAGCAGGAACAGTTTTTACACCGTTTTCCAGCGCATCGAAAAACGATTTTTCCTTGGTTTCAGGAATAATAAAAACGGTTCCGGTGCGGTCGTAAGCATCGCCGTTCGAATATTGTTCGAGTTCGGCAAAAACCAGGTAATCCGACGTTACTTCGGGCAGTTTTACTTTTTTGGCAATAATGGTTCCGCCGGCATATTTGTAGGTTTTATTAAGTTGAATGCCATCCGGATTTTCAATGGGATTTCCCCAACTGATTTGCT
>JAZBNQ010000371.1:0-7144 GCA_036350775.1 Mariniphaga sp. | reverse complement strand
TAAAGAGAAGCAGGAAGGCAACCGCCTGATGCTCGAACGCTACGATGAGTTTCGCGAAATGGTGCTGAATTCAGTAAATCCGTTTAATACAGCCTTGCGTTTGGCCATTGCCGGAAACATCATCGACTTTGGCCCCACAAATCATTTTGATGTGGAAGGTACCTTTGAAAAAGTGTTGAATTCCGATTTCGCTACCGACCATTCGGCACAACTTCAGCTCGAAATAGAAAAATCAAAAACCATTTTATACCTGGGCGACAATTGCGGGGAAATTGTGCTGGATAAACTTTTTCTCGAAACTGTAAATCACCCTAATGTTTGGTTTGCCGTGCGCGAAAAGCCGGTTTTGAACGATGCAACTGAAAAGGAAGCCCGCGAGGTGGGAATCCATTATTATGCAAAAATCATCTCCAATGGCGATGATGCCCCCTCCACGCTGCTGCATAGGGTAAGTCCGGAGTTTATAGAAATTTACCGGCAGGCCGACCTTATCATTTCAAAAGGAATGGGCAATTACGAAGGATTGATGTTTGAATCTGACCCACGGCTTTTCTTTTTGCTCATGATTAAATGCCCGGTTATTGGCCGTAAAATTGGTGCTAAGAAAGGGGATTTTGTGGTGAAGAGGTCTGTCGATCCTGGTTAAATTGATTTTTCAATTGGTTTTAATCAATTTCTCTACTTCATTTTTTAAAAGAGGAAGATGTTTTATAATGATTGCCCAAATATTTTCGTCAGAAAGGTTGTCATAAGCATGAATGATTTGATTTCGCAATCCCACAATCCGTTTGGCATTCTCAATCGGAAAATTTGGGTCATTTTTGAGAATTCGGTTAACTGCTTCGCCAATGATTTCCAGATCTCTTTCAACAGCCCTTTTTAAAATGGTGTTATTTCGATAATGATTAAAATCCAATGGTAAGTTGGAAAAATAATCATCAATTTCGTTTATAGCATTGCGAATATCATATAGCCACTTTAGAATCTTCTCGTCCATATAAGAATATTTTATTTCGGTCTATCGAACGTTTGAGTATCGGATTTTTTACAGTTTGAATTTCCACCAAATCGACATCCCTGGTGAGAAGTTTTTCCAAACGCTCTTTTAAATCCATATAATTATCGAAATATTCCCTTGGGTCAACATGTTGAAAACGAACTAAAAAGTCAATATCACTTGATGCCGAAAAATTTTCTTTGGTAACAGAACCAAAAACATACAATTCGGCAACGTGATACTTGTTACAGAGTTCCTTAATTTCGGATATATTTTTTTTTATTAACTCCATTTTTCAAATGTATAGAAAAATATATTGTGTAATATAGTTTCCCTGAAAATTCTACCCTTTAGGCACCATCGTTACCAGCGGAATAATCATTTCTTCCAGCGAAATTCCGCCGTGCTGGAATGTGTCTTTGTAATAATTTGCGTAGTAATTGTAATTGTTCGGGTAGGCAAAAAAGTCGCTGTTGTGCGCAAAAATGTAGCTGGTGCTCACGTTACGTGAAGGCAAATAGGCTAATCTCGGGTCGCGCACTTCAAACACCTGTTTCGATTTGTAGTTCAGGTTTTTGCCCAGTTTGTACCTGAGGTTGGTGTTGGTTTCCCGGTCACCAATTACTTTCACCGGGTTATCGACCCTAATGGTTCCGTGGTCGGTGGTAATTACAAGTTTAATGTTGTTCCCGGCCAGGCTGCGGATGAGTTCGCGCAACGAAGAATGATTAAACCAGCTTAGCGTTAACGAGCGGTAAGCCTTTTCATCGTTGGCCAGTTCTCGAATCATTTCCATTTCGGTGCGGGCATGCGAAATCATATCCACAAAGTTGAATACCATTACCGAAAGGTCGCTGCCCAGAATGTTTTTCAGGCTTTCCGAGGTCTGACGGTCACGGCGGATTCCTGAGCCCTTTTCATAATAAAGTTTTTCTTTGCGCCGGTGCCGCTCCATCTGTTTGCGCAGCAATTCTTCCTCGTGGCGGTTTTTGTTGCCTTCGTTGTCATCGTCTTCCCACAAATGCGGATACACTTTTTCAATTTCGGCAGGCAGCAGGCCGGCAAACATGGCGTTTCGCGCATACATGGTGGCCGTAGGCAGAATGCTCAAATAAAGATCGTCGGAATCGACCCTGAAATATTCTTCGAAAACCGGACTGATGGTGCGCCACTGATCGAAACGCAGGTTGTCGATAACCAACACAAAAACCTTTTGGCCGGCATCGAGCATCGGAAATATTTTATGGTGAAAAATATCGTGCGAAAGCAACGGGCGTTCGCCAAAATCTTTGTTCAGCCATTCCAGGTAATTTTCTTTTATGAATTTAAAGAAAGCTTTGTTTGCATCGTCTTTTTGCATAGCCAGCACCTGGTCCATGGCATCGTCTTCCGAAGTTCCCAGTTCAATTTCCCAATGAACCAGTTTTTTATAAACATCAATCCATTCATCGTAGTTCAGCCGGTCGTTGATGAGCATACCCAATTGCGAAAACTGCGTTTGGTAGGCCGAAGTGGTTTGTTGTGTAACCAGCCGTTTCTGGTCGATGTTTTTTTTAAGGGAAAGCAGAATTTGTTTCGGATTTACCGGTTTAATGAGGTAGTCGGCAATTTTTGATCCAATGGCCTCGTCCATAATATTTTCTTCTTCGCTTTTGGTAATCATCACCACAGGAACATTGGGAGAAGCTGCTTTTATTTCTGTCAGGGTTTCCAGACCGCTCATTCCCGGCATGTTTTCATCCAGAAAAATGATATCGAAAAAATTTTCTTTCACCTTTTCAATGGCGTCTAACCCATTGTTGGCCGTTTCAACTTCGTAATCTTTACTTTCCAGGAAAATTATGTGTGCTTTCAGTACATCTATTTCATCATCAACCCAAAGTATTCGTGGTTTTCTCATATTTTTTTCTCCTTAATTGTTTTCAGTGAAGGTAAAGTTACAAACAAAAAAAGTGCCGGGCTTGCGGGTTAACAAACTTTAACCCGGTTATTCGCCCAGGTAGATAAGTTTGTAAAAATCTGTGTATTCGTTAATGTTTTTTTCCTGAAGGAATATTTCGAAGTTTTCGGTTGAAATCAGGAAATTGCGGTAGTTTGCAGCACCAAGCGGAGCATACAGGTCGCGGTTTTGCACTACGGTTCGCGAATAACGGGTTGCAGCTTCTTTGTCAGGTAAACCTGTAATTACTATGGCAACACGGTATTCATCAATTTCAGCCTCTTCAATTTGCAGATTTTCTCCTTCAAATTCACCGTTAAATTGCTCAATTCCGTTAATAAACTGCGTTTTGTCCACTCCCTGCGAAGGAATAACAAATACGAAATGGTGGGGTTTTTCAATTTCGATGCTGTACGGGCCGGAATAGGATTCGGAAGTTTCTTCCGGTTCATCCCCCACAATTTCTTCTTCTGTAATTTGAGCCGGTTGTTGTGTTTGTTCGGCAGGTTGCGCTTGCTGGGTCTGACTGCGCTGAATGTAATTATCCCGAAAAAAATTGATGTACTCTTCTACATTGTTTTCCTCAACCAGTTTTTCCAGATTTTCGTCTGAAATAAGGAAGTTGCGGTAGGTTGTTTGCCCAAGCGGCTCAAAGAGATTCCGGGTAATAACCACTTTTCTGAAGTATGACATGGCTTCGTTGAGCGAAGGGATTCCCTGTACCACCATAAGCTGATATTCACCTGACGGTTTTACCTGCGTTGCCAGGTTCCACCCCCTGAACTCATCGCGGTTAAACTGCGCAAAACCATTCAGTGTCTGGCGTAAAGACAGCCGGTTATCTTTTACAGCCAGCACAAAGTTTTGGGTTGTGTCAATATCTTGCGAAAACATAGAAACTGCACCTGTTTCCACTACCCTGAATTCGCCCCGTTCACGCAGCATTTCTTCTTCTTCGCGGGCGCGCGCCATCAGTTCTTCGGGTGAAATTTCAGGCTCTTCACCACTAAAGTCGGGTCCAATGTAACGGCTGTAATTTTTCACGAAAAACTTCAGGTAATCGGCAATGGAGCCTTCTGTAAGAATTTGCCTGTAATTGGTGGATGAAATGGCAAAATTCACATAATCCATTTCTGCAAGCGTTTGGAAAACAGGAGCTTTCCTTATAATTGATCTGTGGTAAATTACGCCGTCTTCCTTGTTGCTAAGCGACCGAACCACAACGAGGTTGGTATTTTCATTCAATGCTTCTGTTTCAATATCGAAATCTATTTTGGTGTAATGGTCGATGTTGTAGTTGGCAATGTCGAATTTAAGCCGGTTTAAATCAATGTCTTCACTACGCGGGTAAGCAATTACAAAATAATGGAGCAAATCTTCATCGTAGGTAAATCTTCCGCCAAACTCATCGTTTTCCATACGTTCGGCCAGCAGAATTTCCTCGTTTTGAATTTCTTCATTGATGTATCCCAGGTCCACCAGCTTTTGGTAGTCGGCCAGGGTACTGTCCTGAATCAGTGTAAGGATTTCGGTGGCCAGGGGAGTAGGTTCAGCCTTCGGCCAGGTTTCAATGTAATTTTTCAGCAGGCTTTCAAAGTTGTGAATATCAGTTTGAGTTCCCTGGGCCACGGTTTGCATAAAATCAATTTTCGGAATTACTACACTATCGGGTTGCATTTGCTTCATGGAATTGGCAAGCGTAATTACATTCCGGTAATTGCCCAAACGATAATTTCTGAATGTTTCTTCGTACATCCGGTTCAGGCTGTCGGTGCGGGCTTCGAGTTCCACAAAAAAGTTGGGATTTACCAGGTATTGTGCGTATTTGCTTTCAGGAAATTTCGAAATGATAAGGTTGCGGTAATAATCTGATTTTTGCTGGTCTCCCATCAATTCATACAAATCATATAAATCGAAATAAGCCGAAAGCTGATAGATGTTGTTTGGATAACGTTTCAGCAACTCTTCAAAGGCTTCGGCCGAGAGCTGGTAGTTTGAAAAATCCGATTTGTAAATTTTCCCGGCATTATACAGTGCATCTCTGATTTTGTCGTGGGAAATGGCCATTAATGAATCAGTCAGCGGAAGATCCTGGGTGTAGAATTCCTTTTGTAACGGGTCTTCAACACGCACCACAATTTGTGATGAGTCAATGGTTTCTGCCATTTCGTCCATTTCATCCATTGAAACGGTACTTTTGTTCGACCGTCTCCAGTTGTCTTCCAGTTTTCGCTGCCCCCAGCGTTGCTGGAAAGTAACCTGCCCGTAGGCCACGGTTTGCGGATTATAAAAGTACCAGCCCGCACCCTGTTGCCCGCTTCCCATCCCCATTCTGTAGCGGTTCGAACGATAATATCCCTGATCACGCTGCCCTTGCAAGGCCAGGCTTTCCATATCGCGCTGGCGTTCCTGTTCTTCACGCATCATGCGGGCAATTAAAGCCTCCCTTGCAGTTTCGGGCATTAAAGCAATGCGCTGTAAACTGTCTTCACGTTCAACAGTAACAATGTTTTCTACCAGATTCGACAAACTCCGGTATTGAATGGAAAGTCGGGTGTAATTGGGATACGTTTCGTCAATAATAATCATGGCACTGTCGTAATAAGCCTGTGCGTCACGATAATTTTGATCTTCAAAATAAAGTTCGGCCAGTGTAATTGCCGACTGTGCACGCTGGAACTGGTTGTTGTAACTGCTGGCTACCGAACTCCGGTAATTTTCAATGGCTACATTGCGGTTTCCTTCCCTGAAGAAAATATTTCCCATCGCATAATAAATCTGGTCGCGGAACTCCACGTTCTTTTTGTCCCGCAACATTTTGCGCAGTTCCTTTTTTGTTTTTTCTGCATCGCCTTCGCGTGAAAAAACGCCAGCTGCATTTATTTTTGCATTGAAGGCCATCCGGTAGTCAGGATTCATGCGGGTTACCTTTTGGTAAGCCTGTGCTGCCTTCATCGGTTGATCGAGTTCTTCGTAGAGCTGAGCTGCAATGTATTGCAATCTGGCTTTATCTTTCTTCCAGAATGTTTTTCCCAGGGCAATGTCAATAAATTTTATAGCTTCGGCATATTCCTGTTGCTTCACGTAATAATCGGCAGTTGCCACAGCCAGCTCCTGCTCCAGTTTTCGTGGAAAATCGTTATCATTTTGAACAGCCTGAATGACTTCTGAAGCTTCGGTAAAACGCTCCAACTCTGAATAGCTTCTTATGAGCCAGATTTGCGCTTCATGCCGGGCATCGCCATCCGGGTATTTCCTGAGAATATAGGAAAGGTTGTCTATGGCTGCCATAAAGTTGTGCTGGTAAAAATAAGCTTTTCCCATTAACAGGTAGCTGTCGTCAACCCATGGATTAAATTCTTCCTGGCTGGCAAATTCCTGATACCGGCGGGTACGATTTCGCCTTCGTTTGGGTTTTTCGGTAATCGAATGCAGTTCAATAAGTTTTGAGGCTTTTATTACCGCATTGTCCATGTCTGATTTTACGAGGCTGGCAGCTGAAGGATCGCTTTCCTTGTAGATGGGAAGTAACCGGGTAAAATCATCTTCAATGCTGGTTTCTATTCGTTCAACACCGGCTTTTAAGCTTTCATTTCCGTTAAAATAAACGTTGTATTGCGACGTAACATTATGGTATGCACGGGAAGCAAACGTGTTCTTTTCGGTTGAACACCTTTGATAAAGCGGCATCAGGAGCAGCAGACCTATGGTATGTAGTAAAAATCGCTTCAAATACAGTTTATAAGTGACTTTAGGAATAAACTAAGATTTTGTCAGAATATTGTCAATTATACTCCAATTTTATTCCGTTGCTTAACGGCACAAAAATAATAATTTTTACAGGCGTGCCGCTGTAAACCGAAGTTATGTTCTGTTAAAGAAACCGAAGATTATTTTCTTGTGATTTTTACTTTTTTGGTTGGCGCCCGTTCAATGTTGCGCAAATGTACCTGATGAACCACATTTTTAGCCACTTCGGCAAATGCAATTCCAGTAGTTGAATCGGTTTTCACGGCAACAGGAATTCCTGAATCACCCCCTTCGCGGATGCCCTGAACAATGGGAATTTGCCCCAGCAGTTTGAGCTTTAATTTATCGGCCAGTCTTTTTCCACCGTCTTGTCCAAAAATATAATACCGGTTTTTGGGTAATTCGGCAGGAGTAAACCAGGCCATGTTTTCCACTAACCCCAAAACAGGTACATCAAT
>JAZBNQ010000370.1:0-31281 GCA_036350775.1 Mariniphaga sp. | reverse complement strand
GCCGATGGCGCCCGGAACACGCTGCCACCAACTGGCCATGTATGTGGTATTTGAAAGTCCGCTGCAAATGTTGTCCGATAATCCGTCGAATTACTACCGCGAACCGGAAGCCATGGAATTTTTAAAAGAGGTGCCCACCGTTTGGGACGAAACCCGCGTACTCGTCGCCAAAGTGGGCGACTACATTTTAATGGCCCGCCGCAAGGGCGAAACCTGGTATGTGGGTGGCATGACCGGCTGGTCGCCGCGCTCGCTGGAACTCGACCTCAGTTTCCTGCCCGACGGAAATTTCACTATGCATGTTTGGAAGGACGGAGTGAATGCCGACCGCCATGCAGCGGATTTTAAACAGGAAAAACAAAATGTAAGTGCTTCTTCCAAAATTAAAATTGAAATGGCGCCAGGAGGGGGCTGGGCTGCAATAATTAAAAAGAATTAAAATTAATTTGCACTGAGATTGTAATAAAAGGATGACATGATTGTTGGAGTGTCATCCTTTTATTGTTTTTAACTTCACCGGTCGAGCCACTGTTTGAATTCTGAAACTTTGTCGCGGCTGACGATAAGTCCTTCGTCGTCAAAATTTTTCAGTTTCAGTTTAAGCCGGTTGGTGGAGTAGCTGATGATTTCGGCAATACAGTTGATGTTCACCATAAAGTTGCGGTTAATGCGGAAAAACAATTCCGGGTCAACACGCTTTTGCAGTTGGTCGAGCGAATAATCGAGTGCGAAATTTTTCCCGGTTTGGGTTTTCAGGAACGAACAGCGTTCTTCCACAAAAAAGCAGCAGATTTCTTCCACCGGTACCGACTGAAAATGCAAACCCACTTTCACAAAAAAGCGTGTTTTCCAGGGTTTGGCCAGTTGTTCAAAAACTTTTGAAAGTTTTTCTTCCATTCCGGTGGATTTAAAAATTCGCCGGTATTTTTCCAACGCGGTTTCCAGCGCATTGCGGTCGATGGGCTTCAAAAGGTAATCCACGCTGTTTACTTTAAAAGCACGAATGGCGTATTGGTCGAATGCCGTGGTGAAAATCACAGGTGCCTCCACTTTTACGGCATCAAAAATTTCGAACGAAATACCGTCATCGAGCTGAATATCCATAAAAATCAAATCCGGCGACGGATTCAAAGTCAGCCAATTTACTGAATCTTCCACCGATTCCAATTTGGCAACCACTTCAGTTTGTGCATCAATTTGCCGGATAAGCGATTCCAGTTTTTGAGCAGCCAGCCGTTCGTCTTCAATAATTACAATTTTCATTATTCCTGAATTTTAGCCGGTATTTTTACCACAAATTCTGTTTCGGTTTGAAGAATTTCAATTTCGCGTTTCAAAATCAGCCGGCACCGTTCATTCAGGTTTTTCAACCCGGTTTTTGATGAATTGCCAAGTTGCGATTTCGGTTGCAGGCCGTTCCTTACCACCAGCTTGTCCAGTCCTTCTTTATGAATGGTAACCACCAGCGGATTTTTTCGGGTGGCTGCATTGTGTTTAAACGCGTTTTCAGTTAAAAGCTGCAGTGAAACCGGCGGTATCAAAAGATTTTCAGACTCTGTTAATTCTACTTTCAGTTCAATTTTTTCCTCATCCCTTATTTTTTGCAACGAAAAATATTCACGCACAAACTGCACCTCGTCGGCCAGCGGTACTAAATCCTTCTCCTGATTTTCCAGAATGTACCGGTACACATTTGACAGTTTGCGGATGAATTCATCTGAAAGCAAGGGATTGCTGTGCACCAGCGATGACAATGTATTCAGGTTGTTAAACAGGAAATGCGGGTTCACCTGGCTTTTCAGGGTTTCGTATTGAAAAAGCAGTTTTTCCTGCGCCAGTTTTTCTTCTCGTTTCAGCGCATCAGACCAAGCGGAATAAAAGAACAAAAGTGTTCCGAAGCCAAACCCAATAAGCGAAGCAGAAATAAACCCGCTCATTTCCTGCTGTTTGAAACTTGCAAAGGCGTCGGCATAACCAACACCGTTTGAAATATTCTGAATAAAAAATACAACCAGAAAAATTACTGATGCAATTATTATTACGATTAAATAAAATAGGATCAACCGCAAAATGGTTTTCTTTTTAAATTGCCTGACAGAAACATTGAGGTCTTTGAAAAACCAAAAACCAAGCCAGATAAAAATTTCAAGCTGAAGCCAGGTAAGTAGAATCATGGTTAATAACCCGTTGTGAAAAAAACGTCCAGCCAATACAAAGCTGAAAAACAGAGAAATAAAAAAAGCACCTGCACCAATTTTTAATCTGTTCAGCAGGAATCCTTTATTCATTTTCCTTAATAGTTTAAATTTTTGCATTTTCATAAATTTGCCCAAATGAACTCCAATGGTTTTTACTGCTTCAAAATTCAGAATAAAAAGATAAACCGGAAAATATTTTTTGCCGAATGGGTGATTTTTGTATCTGAACGGGAGTTTTTAACAACAAAAGGATGGTAAAAACTGAAATACCATCCTTTTCATAAAATTGAAAGCAGAATTGACTATTTGTGCAGATGCACATCCATTTGCGGGAACGGAATGTTAAGTTTTTCCTTGTCAAAGGATTTGTAAACTTTTTCGTGCATGTCGAAGAAAATTGCCCAGTAATCAGAAGCCTCGGCCCACACACGTACCACAATATTTACCGAACTGTCGCCAAGCTCTTTCACTGCAATAAACGGAGCGGGATCCTGCAAAATGCGGTCATCATCATCAATTAATTTTTTCAAAACCTGTTTGGCTTTATCAACATCGTCGCCATATCCAATTCCAAAAAGAAAATCAACTCTGCGACGTTTCTCTGTTGAATAATTCACCATTGAGTTCGTGGAAAGTCCCCCGTTAGGTATAATAATAGTTACGTTGTCAGGAGTTTTAAGTATTGTATTGAAAATCTGAATTTCGTTAACAGTTCCCGAATGTCCTTGAGCTGTAATATAATCGCCTGTTTTGAACGGCTTAAATAAAAGAAGCATTACGCCCCCCGCAAAATTTTGTAATGTGCCCGAAAGTGCCATGCCAATAGCCAAACCGGCAGCAGCCAAAATTGCGATGAATGAAGTCATTTCTACACCAAGCATTCCTACAACGCTGATTATCAACATTATTTTCAGCAAAACACTAATAATGCTGTTTAAAAAACCGCGAAGTGAGGGATCCATCTCACTTTTTTCAAAACCTTTTTGTAGTCCTTTTTGAATAAGTTTTATTACCCACCAGCCAATTGCGAGAACAATAAGCGCTCCAATAAGTCGTGGACCAAATGTTACCACAGCATCGTAAAATTTTCCCCAGAGACTATCAATATTTTCCATTTTTATATAAATTTTAAGTTAATCTTTTAAATATACATTAAATGGCCGAACAAAAAAAGAGAGCAAAAAAATTTGCCCTCTTCTCATTTAACAATTAATAATCACCCAAAAAAACTAAGCTGTATGTTTTAAAAATTTTACAGTATCGTTTACACTCCCTAAGTTCAAAACCTCCTCGTCGCGTATGGCAATATCAAAAATACCTTCCAGGTAAAAAGTAAATATTTTCCAATCAACCGAATCAAAATTCAAATCTTTACTAAATGATGCTTCAAGCTGGATATCATTCTTTTGTACCCCTGTTTTTCGCAGCACACGGTAAAGGTTTCTTCTAATTTTTTTTTCTTCCATAGTTTCCGTCATCATATTTACCTTTACAGTATTTATTAAAAAAACCGAACAAACGAATTTACGGGTCAAATATATGAATATTCTTTGGATATCGTATTCATCTTAACACATATTAACTATAAACCAACATTTAACAATTTCACTGACAGTCATATAACGCATAGCAAATGACTTTACTTCAGATAATCAGATTTTAAAAAGCTGTAAATCTTCAAATCCAGGTATTTTCCATGATGGAACTCCCCTGCCCGCTCTGTACCTTCAAAATGAAATCCCAATCGATTGGGAATTGACGCACTTTTAACATTTCCGCAGGCAACTTTAATTTGTACCCTGTTCATTCCCATCTTTCTGAATGCAATTTTTAAAAGTCCTTCTGCGCAGGCAGTAGCAATTCCCTTTCCCTGCATTTTTTCAGTTAGCCAATAGCCCAGTTCAGTTTTATGGTTTATCCAATCGGTGTCTTTAAAACCAATAAGTCCGGCAAATTCCTGGTTATACCAAATGGTAAAAACCTCATCCCTTTTTTTCCCGCGCTGCGAAACAATTGTTCTTATAAATTCCTCGGTTTGAGCCACCTGTTGAGTTTCTTCAATAAATGGCAGCCATTCTTTAAGGTATTCACGATCGCGATTAATGGCTTCAAATATCACTTCTGCCATATTGAGTTTAATTATTTCGAGCCTTAGTTTCGAACTAATCTGAATGTAATCCATCATTTTTTGGCTTTGTTGTATCTGACTTTTAATAACAGGATTGGTTACAAAGAGCGTAATGTTTTTTTCAACTTGTTATATTTACGCAATTTTTTTTAATGTCTGATAATGTAATATTTGAAATGTATGAGAAACTGGGGAGTATTCGTTTTTATTTTTATGCTAATGGGAGCATTTTCCTGTGGAAATACAAAACCACAAAAAGACGATGGTCAAATCGTTATTAAAACCGAGTATGGCAACATAAAAATTAAATTGTATGAAAAAACAACAGAACACAAAAAAAACTTTGAAAAGCTTGTAAATGAGGGGTTTTATAACGAATTACTTTTTCATCGGGTCATCCAGAATTTTATGATTCAGGGAGGCGATCCTGATTCTAAAAATGCAGAACCAGGCAAAATGTTAGGCGGAGGTTCTCTTGAATACACCCTGCCGGCAGAAATTCTTCCTGAGTATTACCACAAACGTGGAGCTGTTGCTGCAGCCCGGCGCGGCGGACCCTCGAATCCGGAAAAAAGATCAAGCTCTTCGCAGTTTTACATTGTGCAGGGAAGAAACTTTTCAGAGGGTGCACTCGACACCCTCGAAATGGCCAAAAACCAGCAGCTTATTACCGAAATGATGCGTGAACAATTTACTGCAGCACAAGCAGAAATTGAGCAGTTCAGAACGAATAATGATCGGGACGGTTTTAACCAAAAAGTTGCAGAAATAAGGGAACAGGTTGACAGCCTGATTGACGCCCGTGAACTTGGATTTAAATTTACGCCCGAACAACGGGAAATATATACCACTATTGGTGGATATCCTTCACTTGATGGTGATTACACGGTTTTTGGCGAAGTGATTGAAGGCATGGATGTTGTAGATAAAATTGCTGCTATGGAAACCGACCCAAACAATAGGCCATTGCAGGATGTTAAAATGGAAATTGAAATGATAAAATAGCAGAATGCTTCGAATTGTTTTAACAGGATTTACTGTCCTTATCTTTTTTTTAAATAGTGCAGCACAGTCGAAAAAAGTACGTATTTCTACTAATCTGGGCGATATGACTTTTATTCTTTATGACGACACGCCCAAGCACCGAAATGCCTTTTTAAAGCTTGCCAGTGAAGGTTATTATAATGGAACGCTCTTTTACCGGGTAATTCAGGATTTCCTTATTCAAGGAGGCTCAAAAAGTTCAAAGGATGCTCCCCCCGGAAAACGAATTGGGTACGGTGATCCGGACCATACGGTTGACGATGAAATTCTGCCCCACTATTTTCACAAAAAAGGGGCGCTTTGTGCACCCCGCCAGCCCGACGAAGTTAATCCGTGGCAACAATCGGATATTTCACAATTTTACATTGTAAAAGGCAGTGTTTATACTTCAGGACAATTGGATACCATGGAACTTGCAGTGAACCGGCCCATTCGAAACAAAATTGTAAATAAATACCTGACTGATGAAATCCGCTCCGAATTGCAAATGTTAAAAGATGAAAAAATGGTGGATGCTTTTCGCGAAATTGCCGACAAAGTAAAACAACAAATCGAGACGGAATATGAGTTGAATAAAAATACACTCGAATTTTCTGAAAAGCAACGAGAAGCGTACACCAGTATTGGCGGATACCCCGATTTGGACGGGAAATACACTATTTTCGGTGAATGCATTTCAGGAATGGAAACCATCGACAAAATTGCTGCACTTAAAACAGATGAAAACAACCGTCCGTTTACTGATGTTAAAATTACTGTTACTGTTTTGAATGAATAATATGAGAAAACATGTTATAATACTTCTGCTGACCACCTTTCTTTATTCCTGTAAAAACAGTAATAAAAGCAATGAAAACAATCAGCCTGAGCCTCAAAAACAGGAAGCCGAAACCCAAACAGAAAAAACAGGTTGGGAAGATATTATGCCGGCAGTGGTAACTTTCAATTCGTTTGACGGAAACCGAATACTGGAATCGGGGCAGGGAGTGTTTGTAACCGAAAACCTTATTGTTACCCGCTATTCTATGGTAAGCCAGGCTGATAATGTTGTATTTTCACCAATGGATACGGAAGAAAAATATACCTGTAACCAATATATTGCTGTTGACCGCATTAACGACATTATTCTGCTGAAGACAGAAAATGTGAATCGAAATCCGGTAGAATTATTTGCCGGAACTGCTCCCAATACAGCCAAAACAATGTACATTTCAGCAACTCCAGGAAAAACGCTGCAGCTTTTTACAGGAGAGTTATTAAACCAAACTACTGTTCAAGGTTCAAAATTATACCGGATTACCAACCGGATACGAAACAATACATTTGGAGCACCTGTTTTTGTTTCGAATAAAAAAGCCATTGGAATTGCCTTTGCCGATGTAGTGAGTTACGAGCTTCAAAGTTTTGTAATACCATCAACATATATTTCCAGGTTGCTTGAAAAACAAAGTGAACCGGCCAAATCGCTGGAATCATTGCGTTCGGCGGCCAGTGCAGCTGTTTCGGCTCAAAACCGGAAAATTAAGGGGCTGGTGCTGGAAACTGAAATGGGGAACATCACAATCCGGTTATTTAATGAAACGCCTGAATACCGAGACAACTTTATTAAACTTGTAAAGGAGAATTATTACGACAGTCTGCTCATTCACCGGGTAATTTCAAATTTTGGCATTCAAACCGGTGCTGCCGATACGCGTTATGCCGAAAAAGGCGATTTGGTGGGCTGGAAAGGGCCAGGCTATACGTTACCAGCTCATATTGTTCCGGGCCTTTACCACAAACGGGGAATGATTGGTTCGCCCCGAAAACCCGACACCCAAAACCAGCGTCGCCGGGCCGACGGATCGCAGTTTTACATTGTAACCGGCCGCATTTATTTCGACAAAGAACTGGATGATATTGAAGAAGAAAATAACTACAAGTTTACACCTGAACAACGACAGGTTTACAAAACCATTGGCGGAGCACCCCACCTCGACGGAACTTACACCATTTTTGGCGAAGTGATTTCAGGAATGGAAGTGGCAGACAAAATCGTTCAGGTAGAAACCGACCGGCAGTGGCGGCCAGTGGAGGATATAAGGCTCAATAAAGTCAGAATTTTGAAGTAAAAACCTCCGAAACTTCCATCCCATCTTTCAACCAGAAAGTTTTCAAACCTGCTTTTTCAGCACCTGAAATGTTTTTTTCCAGATCATCTACAAACAGAGTTTCTCCGGGAATTATCCCGGAAAGCTCAATCACTTTTGTATAAGATGCCAAATCGGGTTTGCGCTCGTGAAGTTCGTGTGAATAAAAATCTTTCACAAAAAGGGAAGGAAATTCAATTCCATATATTTCCCTGAACTCACCGTGCAGGCGATTAATATGAATTGCATTTGTATTACTAAACAGATAAACATTATAGTTTTTGGCGAGTTCTTTTAGCATTTGCACCCGTTTTGCCGGAATATCGTGTATCATGGCACACCACGCATCGTCAATTTGCTGATCGGTAGCTTCTGGGTTGTTCAAAATCCGGCGCACCCGTTTTCTGAATTCTTGCGGAGTTGTTTTGCCAACTTCCAGTTCATAAAAAACAGGATCAGCATAAGCCTGCTGCCGGTTCACAACTTCCGAATTCAGCCCAAGTTTTTGGAACGCTTGAATTGACGCATCAAAATCGAGGTTGAGCAGTACATTTCCCAGGTCGAAAACAATGTTCTTGATATTTGTGAGATTTGGCTCCATCTTTTTATTTTAAGCCAACGAATATAAATATTATTTTTGCTTTTATTTTAATGCGAATTAACGGCAAACCATATCATACCATTTGGGTGAACAATGAAAATTCAGCAGTTGTGCAGATTATCGATCAGCGAAAACTGCCTTTTCTTTTCGAAGTTCTTGATATGAAAACGCCCGAAGATTGTTTTGAAGCTATTCGCGAAATGGCTGTTCGCGGCGCACCGCTAATCGGGGTAACTGCGGCTTACGGAATGTACCTTGCTTTGCACTGCTCCAAAGGCGGTAATCTGGAAGTATATTTAAACGAAACAGCAACAAAATTAAAGTCGGCCCGCCCAACTGCTGTTAACCTGGCTTTTGCTGCAGATGAGATTCTGGATTTTATGCTCAGAAATCTCAGCAATTCAAAATTGAAGGAAATTTCACTGGCCAAAGTTGAAGAACTGAAATCCCGGGAAATCAGTTTCAGCGAAAAAATCGGGGAATTCGGATTAGGTATCATCGAAAAAATTTATCAAAAAAAGAAAAAACCGGTTAATATTTTAACGCATTGCAATGCGGGTTGGCTGGCCTGCATCGACTGGGGAACAGCAACTGCGCCCATTTACAAAGCCCACTGCAAAGGAATTCCGGTTCATGTTTGGGTAGATGAAACCCGCCCCCGCAACCAGGGGGCCCGCCTTACCGCATTTGAACTGGCACAGGAAGGTGTTCATCACACCGTAATTGCTGACAACACGGGTGGCCATCTAATGCAGCACAAAATGGTTGATTTAATAATTGTTGGCAGCGATCGCACAACGGTTACCGGCGATGTGGCCAATAAAATTGGCACTTACCTTAAAGCGCTGGCAGCAAAAGACAACGGCATCCCGTTTTATGTGGCGCTTCCTTCTTCTACATTCGACTGGAAAATGGAAAACGGAATGGATGAAATTCCGATCGAAGAGCGCAATGCAGACGAAGTAACTCAAATTGAAGGCTGGAACGGAGACTCCATCCAACAAGTGAGGTTGATTCCTGAAAACAGCACTGCTGCAAATTACGGTTTCGATGTTACTCCGGCCCGGTTGGTGACCGGATTAATAACAGAAAGGGGTATTTGCAAAGCAAATAAAGAAAGTATTTTAAAACTTTTTCCTCAAAAGAACAGAAAATGAAAGTAGCAATTATTGGTGGTTCGGGACTCGAAAATCCGGATATTCTGAAAAATCCCAAAGAGATATTAATTGAAACTCCCTACGGAAATCCTTCTTCTCCTTTTAAAACAGGCCAGGTAGAAGGCATTGATGTGGTAATTCTTTCAAGGCACGGCAGAAACCACGAAATTCCACCTTCGCAGGTTAACAACCGGGCAAATATTTGGGCCATTCGCGAATTGGAATGCACTCACATGCTCACTACCACTGCATGTGGAAGTCTGCGCGAAGAAATTAAACGGGGAGATTTGGTAATCCCCGACCAGTTTATCGATTTTACCCGGCATCGCGAAGTTACTTTTCATGAAAAATTTGAGGATGGAAATCTTCAGCACATTCCAATGGCTGAACCTTTCAATAAAGAATTGCGTCAGAAACTTATTGATACTGCCGGCAAATTAAACCTCCCGTTTCATCATAAAGGAACTGTTATTACAATTGAAGGCCCACGTTTTTCAACCCGTGCCGAATCGAACATGTTTAGGCTTTGGGGCGCAGATGTAATCAACATGTCCCTTGCACCGGAGTGCATTCTCGCCAACGAAATGCAAATACCTTATGCAGCTGTTGCACTCAGCACCGACTACGATTGCTGGAAAACCGACGAAAAACCTGTAACCTGGGAAGAAGTATTGAAAGTTTTTAATCTGAATGTAAAAAATGTAATCCGGCTGTTACAACAAACTATTGCCAACCTCTAATGAGAAGTTACTTCAACCTGTTGAGGGACATATCAAAAAACTAAATTTTGGCATGTTCTTTGATAATTAATATCTGTTGTCTTAAAGCCAGAAAAACAAAAAAGTAAGAACGTTCAGTTAGTACTATATAAATTCAGCCATCAAGCTTCGTTGGCTTTTAATTCCCGGCGGCATCTTGAAAAAGGTGCCGCTTTTTTATTGGAATCATTATCTTTGCACCTTCATTTAAAGGTTGAAACACCATGTTCGAAAAAATCAGTGCTTTACAGCAGGAAATAGAAAATGCAACGGCCAAATCGATGGAAGAGGTGGAAGCATTACGCATTAAGTATATCAGCAAAAAAGGAAGTGTAAACCAACTTTTTGCAGAATTTAAAAATGTACCGAACGAAGAGAAAAAAGAGGTGGGCAAAGCCCTAAATGATCTGAAAAATTTTGCCATCGAAAAAATTAACTCCCTGCGCGATTCATTTGAATCAACTGACTCCGAAAATACCGGGAAAGATTTGACAATGCCTGGCGAACCCTTGAAACCGGGAACCCGGCATCCGCTTTCGCTGGTTAAAAACGAAATCATCAACATTTTCGGCAGGCTTGGTTTTACAGTTGCCGAGGGCCCTGAAATTGAAGACGACTGGCACGTGTTTTCGGCACTGAACTTCCCGCCCGAGCACCCGGCCCGCGATATGCAGGATACTTTTTTTATTGAAAAAAATCCCGATGTTTTGCTGCGAACCCACACATCCAGCGTACAAATTCGGGTAATGGAACGCACCCAGCCGCCTATTCGTGCCATTTTCCCCGGTCGGGTTTTTCGCAACGAAGCCATTTCAGCCAGATCGCATTGTATTTTCCACCAGGTGGAAGGTTTATATGTAGATGAAAATGTATCGTTTGCCGACCTGAAACAAACACTCCTTTATTTTGCAAAAGAGTTGTTTGGCGAAGATACTCAAATCAGGCTGCGACCCAGTTACTTCCCATTTACCGAACCCAGCGCCGAGATGGATGTAAGCTGTTCTATTTGTGGAGGTAAAGGCTGCAATGTGTGCAAATATACTGGCTGGCTTGAGATTTTGGGTTGCGGCATGGTTGATCCCAATGTGCTGGAAGCCTGCAATATTGACAGCCAGAAATACACCGGATTTGCTTTTGGTATGGGCATTGAACGCATTGCCATGCTGCGTTATGGCATTAAAGACATCCGTCATTTTTTCGAAAACGATATTCGTTTTTTAAAGCAGTTTGAATCTGCTATTTAGTTCCCGGCAATTTATTCTTTTTTTCAAAATTTGTTTTCACTGACTTTTTTGTGGCGTTCATCCCCAAATCGAATGCGTTCGTCGTATTCTTTCCTTTTTATGTAACGTCTTTATGTTCTTTGATGTCTTAATATTAAACAATGTAAACAAAAACAATTGAGTTATGAAAACAAAAAATTTTGTGTTAACAGCAATGGCAGTATTAGTTGCAGCAACAGTATTTGCCACCCAACTTCCCACCATGAATGTAATTCCGGTACAAAATGAAAAAGCTTTGGTTGCTTTTGAAACCATGTCGCCGGCAAATTTCGAGTTGTCATTAACAAACCAGCGTGGCGAAACCATTTACTACAAAAAATCGGAAGAACCGGCACAAAACTACAAGGTGGTTCTTAATTTACAAGAATTGGAAGACGGCAATTACCATGTAAACCTGAAACACGGCAATTGCACGCTCGACAGACAGATAACAGTGTCAAACGGAACGAATCTTAAAGTTGGTGAAGAAATCAGGATGTTTAGCCCGTACTACAATTTCGAGAATAACACACTTCGGGTTTCTTACCTGAACAATTCTCATAAAAATGTATTTCTGAATATTTACCGTGACGGGCAGTATATTACAGGAAAAAAACTGGGTAAAGAAATGTGTATTCAGAAATCGCTTGATTTTTCAAAACTTGAAGAAGGAATTTATGAAGTTGTTTTAATTAATAACAACAACGAATTTCAGTTTACCGTTCAAAAATAAGAAGAGTGAAATATTGAACACCACCAGGGTCCCGGTTTTCCGGGGCCTTTTTTCATTTTAAAAAACGGTAATTTTTTTTCTGATTTTTATACCTATCCCCTGAGAATAAAATTTAACCGTGCAGCTTTTAAACTATTTCAAAGCGCCTAAGTCCAAATCAGTGTTTTAATTATCTGGAGGAAAAAAGTGTGCGAATAAAAATTGAAAATCTAAACAAAATTTACCGGGGCGGGAATTATGCCATCAAAAATCTGAACCTGGAAATTCCCAATGGAATGTTTGGATTGCTGGGTCCTAACGGAGCCGGCAAATCAACGCTGATGCGAATTTTAGTTACTTTAATGAAACCTTCAAACGGACGGGTTTTGGTAAATGAACTTGATTTAGCGAAAAACCGACGCGAAATAAGGGCAATGCTTGGTTACCTTCCGCAGGATTTCAGCTTTTTTTCGAAATTAAAAACTTATGAGTTTTTAGATTATGCCGCACGCTTGGCCGGAATGAAAAACGGTGCTGCCCGAAAAACTGCCGTTGACCAGATGCTGGAAGAAGTAGGGCTTTATGAAGCACGCGACCGCAACGCCAACAAACTCTCAGGCGGGATGAAACGCAGGCTGGGAATTGCACAGGCTTTAATTAACGATCCTAAAATCATAATTGTTGATGAACCAACTACCGGCCTCGATCCGGAAGAACGAATCCGTTTCCGGAACCTGCTCTCCAATATCAGTACACGCGATGTTATTATTATCTTATCAACCCATATTGTAGGTGATATTTCCAGTACCTGCCACAACATGGCTTTACTAAACAAAGGAGAACTTGCATTTGCTGGTTCACCAGAAGATTTGGTAAAAAAAGCCGAAGGAAATGTGTGGCTAATTGAAGCTACTGAAGCCGAATACCTTGAAATTAACGAGAAATACCCGGTTATTTCTACCATTCCCACCGAAGGTGGTTGGGAAGTTCAGGTAGTTGCCCCGGAAATTAACGGGTATTATGGAAGACAAATAGACCCGAACCTTGAGCATGCATACGTACATTATATGGAAAACAACCTGAACCAGTGGTCCAATTCATAAAATTAACAGAACTGAAAAATGATTTCATTACACAACATACTATCCATTGCCAAATATGAGCGTAAAACACTGCTCAGAAGCTGGTTTTTCCGCATCTTTGGGGTGCTTTCATTATTGGTCCTTTTTGCGCTAAACTTCGGAATGATAATCGAAGGTGGCGGCGACCAGGGTTGGGCAATTCGGAGTATTCCTGCAGCCATTCCCTATTCCAATTTGCTTATTTTGAACGTGGCACAAGCCATAATTGCCGTTTTTCTGGCTTCAGACTTTTTAAAGCGGGACAAAAAACTTGATACCACCGAAGTAATTTACATGCGCTCGATGACCAACGGCGAATATGTAATTGGAAAAACCTGGGGAAACCTTCAGGTATTTTTGGTACTGAACATTGCCGTTGTGGTAATGGCGCTCATTTTTAACATGCTTTCACAGCAAACCACCATTAACTGGGAATCTTACGGAATTTACCTGGTACTAATCAGTGTTCCTACTCTGGTTTTTATTATGGGACTTTCTTTTTTGCTGATGAGTGTTATTCGTAACCAGGCCATTACATTTGTGCTCATTTTGGGATATATCGGAATCACCCTGTTTCTGCTCGAAGACCGGTTTTATTATATTTTCGATTACATGGCTTTTAACATTCCCATGTTGATTTCAGACATTGCCGGAATGGGCAACATGGAAAAAGTACTGATTCATCGTGGAATCTATTTCTCGCTGGGAATCAGTTTTATATTCATGACCATATTCCTTTTAAAACGACTTCCCCAATCGGAGTCCATGACCTGGTTTTCGCTTGTTTTTGCCATTCTGTTTTTTGCAACAGGTGGTTATTTTGCCTGGCAACACATTGGGCAGTTTCAAACAAGCGCAACGTTAAGAAATGATGCCATTGCCTTAAATAACACCTATGTTAAGGAACAACTTCCTGCAACGGTTTCTAATTCTATTGCTCTGAATCACAATGGAAACAGTATTGAATCTGTATCAAAACTAACCGTTAAAAACAACAAGAAAATACCTCTTAACAAACTCATATTTAACTTGAATGATGGATTATTGGTGCAAAGTTTTAAACTAAACGGACAGGAAACGCCATTTGAACGTAAAAATCATCTCATAATCAGCGAAAATATCACTTTGGAACCGGAACAACAGGCAGAGGTGGAAATTACCTATTCAGGACATATAAATGAAACTCTTTGTTACCTCGATATTCCTGAAGAAGAGCGTACTGAAAAATATGGGAAATTTGTTCTTAACGTGGATAAAAGATACGCTTTTGTAACACCTGAATATGTTTTGTTAACACCAGAGGCAAACTGGTATCCCAGAACGGGAGTTACTTACAGTATTGAAGATGTAAGCTGGAACCATCCTGAATTTATAAACTTCAGCCTGAAAGTTAAAACTCAACCAGGACTCCAGCCGGTTTCGCAGGGTGAAATGACCAGGGTTTCAGAAGGACAATTCGTATTTAACAATAATGTGCCGCTAACACAAATATCGCTGGCAATTGGTAATTATGAAAAGAAAACACTTCAGACTGACAGCCTGGAGTATGGGATCTGGCATATTAAAGGACACGATTATTTCACCGAATCTTTCCCGGAAATAAAAGATACATTAGCTCAGTTGGTAAATGAACGAATGGGTGATTTCGAGCGAACCTATAATCTGGATTATGCTTTTGAACGATTCTTTTTGGTTGAAGTACCGGCCCAGTTTAAAACATACGAACGCATCTGGTCGGGCAGGCAGGAGTATATTCAGCCGGAACAGGTACTGATTCCTGAAAAAGGTTATATGTTGCGCGAAGCCGATATTGAAGGTTCCAAAAAAAGAATGGAACGCTGGGGAAGACGCGGGGATAACAACATGACTGAAAAAGATAAGGAAATTCGGCTGCTAAATGATATTATGGAAATTTTCACCCGCGAACAATCAGCCGACTTCCAGCGAAGCAGGGGAAACTTTACCATACAGGAAATACCCAACCCCTATTTTATTTTTGCCATGTTTTACAACTTCCAGAATAATATTATTTCTGACCAATGGCCCATTACCAACCGCATATTTGAAGCTTACTTAAAAAGCCAGTCGACAGACATGCGCTCGGGGTGGATGCGCAACATGCAGGGAATGAGCGATGATGAACTGGCAAACATTGCTTTGCAGGACAGTACTTTCGAAGAAATACTGGCCGACCCGAGGCAGAAAAAAATAATTGACAATGTAATTAAATTAAAAGGCGAAGTACTGTTTTCCATGGTGCAGTGGAAAGCCGGACAGGAAGAATTTGAAGATTTTTTACGGGAAATTCTTATGGAGTACCGTTTTCAGAACATCGATTTTAAACAATTCGACCAAATCATTAACGAAAAATTTGGCGTTCAACTTATCCCCATGATGGACGATTGGTTTAAGGCAAAAACGCTTCCCGGCTATTTATTCTCTCCAATTGAAGCAGTAAAAGTAAAAACAAGTGACCGCATGCAAACCAAGGTGTCGTTGAAAATAACAAATTTTTCTGATACAGAAGGAATTGTAAAGCTTTCATTCAGAATGGGGGGTGGAGGTGGCCCCGGCAGAGGTTTTGGAGGAGGTGGCGGCTCCGATGATATGATTGATAAGTTGGTTTATCTGGAACCACACCAAACAAAAGATGTGAATTACATGTTTGATGCCGACCCAAGAATGGTCATGGTAAATACAATGACTTCACAAAATATTCCGCAGGTTATTATGGAAGGATTTCGCGATGTGGAAGAAGATCCGCGAGCCATTCCGCAAGACGGTGAAACCATTTCTGATATCCCGGTGCAAAAACAACTCCCGGGAGAATTTATTGTGGACAATGAAGATCCGCAGTTTGAAGTTACGGTAACAGAAGATATAAGCCTGCTTGAAAAATGGCTGGCAAAAGATCCCGCAGATGCTCAAAAATATTCGGGGATGAACTATTGGCGACCGCCAGCAAACTGGACAGCCACCACAAATTCCGACTTTTTTGGCGAATACGTTCGTTCTGCACATTACATAAAAGCAGGCGACGGCTCTATGAAAGCAAAATGGCACGTACTTATTGATGAAGCCGGTTATTACGATGTATATTACCATTTGTATAAACCCCGAAGATTTGGCCGTGGCGGAAATGACGATAATGGTGAATACCAGTTTTTTATATACAGCGATGAAGGGACAGAAGAACAGTCACTGGCCATTCAAAGTGCAGAAGAAGGCTGGAACCACCTGGGTTCCTATTACTTTATGCCCGATACTGCTCTCATTGAATTAACCAATAAATCAGAGTCTCGAATAGTTTTTGCCGATGCCGTGCGTCTTATAAAATTGTAAGTAAAACTGAAAAAACAGAAATATGAAGTCGTTTAAAAAATTAAACCCAATGCGAAAAATAATTCTTCTGCTTTCACTGATTCTTTTTTCCGTTTCAGGAATTAAGGCTCAGGAAATTCTAACCCTCGACAGAGCATTTCAGATTGCTGAAACCAGCAGCCCCGATTTGCAACAATCGTTATTAAACCTCGAACGGTTTCAGAAAAACCTGGAAGCACAACGGGCAGCTCTCAAATCGCGCTTTTCGCTCGATGTTGCTCCAGTTGGATACAGCCGGCAACGGCGGTTCGACAACAGGGTTTCTGAATGGTACACTAATAAAAGTTTTGAAAGCAATGCGCTATTCAGGGTTGTGCAACCTATTTTACCTACAGACGGTACCATTTCACTAACCAACGAATTTGGCTGGCAAAGCAGTTATTCTGATGCCAGCGATATTGAAAGCCAGGTTTTCTACAACAACCTGTACCTTAATTTTAACCAGCCGCTTTTTACCTATAACCGGCAAAGACTGGAGTTAAAAGAACTTGAACTGAATTTTGAAAACGCCAACCTGGGTTATGTTATGCAGCGCTTGAATATGGAAAGAAATGTTACCCAATTCTTTTACAATGTATATATGACTCAGATGAACCTGAACATTGCCAAAGAAGAATTATCCAATACCCAAAAAAGCTACGAAATTATAAAAAACAAAGTGGATGCCGGGCTTGCTGCTATGGAAGAATTATACCAGGCCGAACTCAACCTGGCCACTTCAAAATCATCACTCCAGGACAGGGAGGTGGCATTTGAAAATGCAAAAGACCAACTTAAACTTTATTTGGGAATGGACCTTTATAATGATTTCGCTATCCTTGCCGATGTTTCTGCTAATCCGGTTCCGGTTGATTTGGAAAAAGCCATTGAAAACGGACTGGCATCACGCATGGAATTGCGCCAAAGAGAAATTGATATTGAATCGAGTCAGTTCGACCTTATCCGAACTAAGTCTCAGAATGAATTCAGGGGAGATGTAAACCTGCGTTTAGGTATTTCGGGCGATAACCGGAATCTCGACCAGATTTTTGATGCGCCAACCAACAGCCCTTCAGTAGGTATTAGCTTTAATATTCCTCTTTTTGACTGGGGTGAGAAAAAAGCACGGATTGCTGCCCAGGAAGCAGCAGTTGAATCGCAAAAACTCAATTACGCCGATGAGCAAAACCAAATAATCATTGGTATCAGACAGGCATTTCGTAACCTGCAAAACCAACTTAACCAAATTGCTATTGCCGAACAAAGCCAGAGCAATGCGGAACTGACCTATGAAATTAACCTGGAACGATACGAAAACGGCGACCTCACCGGTATGGACCTCAATTTGTATCAAACCCAGCTTTCAGAACGTAAAATTGCTTATGCCCAGGCGCTTATTAACTATAAAATTGAGTTGCTCAACTTGAAAATACAAAGTTTGTTTGACTTCGAAAACAATGAACCCATCATTCCAGCCAACTTATATTTAAATCAAAACAACTAATTCAGAAAAAACAGTTTAAAAATGAAAAATATTAAATTCTTTCCGCTTATTATCCTGGTTGCTTTAGCTGCAGCATGCAACCAGCAAACCCAGTCAGAAAGCAGCGAACTGGCTGTTCCGGTTTCGGTTGAAGATATCCGTCTTCAGAGCATCGAACAATTTATCAGCACCACCGGCACGGTCAATGCCACGGCAGAAGTGGCTTTAAATTCAGAAATGGCAGGTGATTATTATTTGCAAACCAATCCGGCGACCGGAAGGCCTTTTAAACCGGGCGACCGGGTAAACACCGGGCAAACCATAATTAAGTTAGAAAACGAAGAATATGTGAACAACCTGGCCATGGATGCCGTTAAACTGAATCTGGAAATTTCGCAGCAGGAATACGAAAAGCAAAAGTCATTGTATGAAAAAGGCGGCGTTACCCTTCGCGAACTGCGCAATTCGGAAGTTTCGAAAACAAATGCGCAATACAATTTCGAAAATGCCCAGATTCAAATGACCAAAATGAGTGTAAAGGCTCCTTTTTCAGGCGTAATTGTTGATTTGCCTTATTATACGAGCGGAGTTCGGGTGGCACAAGGTTCACCAATGGTTACACTGATGAGCTACAACCAAATGTATATGAACATTAATCTGCCCGAGAAAAATATAGGAGAACTGAAACTGGGACAGGAAGTTTTGGTAACCAATTACACACTTCCGGAAGATACAATCCAGGGAAAAGTTTCAGAGCTTTCGCCGGCAATTAGCACAGAAACACGAACGTTTTCAGGCAAAATTGAGATTTCAAACCCTGAACTGAAGTTACGTCCGGGAATGTTTGTTAAAGCCGATATAATTACAGCCAGAAAAGACAGTACCATTGTTATTCCAAAAGATGTTATTTTAACCGGAGGACGCGGCAAATATGTATTTATTGTAGGGAGAAACAGCGCAGCCGACGATCGGCGTATTACCACGGGTCTTGAAAACCAGAATTTTGTTGAAATAACCGAAGGGCTTTCGGTAAATGACAGGTTAATTATTAAAGGTTTTGAAACGCTGCGTGACGATGCAAAAGTTCGAATTATCCGTTAGTAAACATACCGGAAAATCATAAGAAATTATTTAAAATGAAGAAATTAACCCAATTTTCTGTCAATTACCCGGTAACCATTCTAATGATTGTCTTGGGAGTAATACTCCTTGGCTACATTTCGTTTGACAAGCTTGGGGTTGACCTGTTCCCCGATTTGAACTCGCCCCGCATTTTTGTGGAAATAACATCGGGCGAGCGGCCACCGGAGGAAATGGAAAAACAGTTTGTGGAAAATATTGAAGCACTGGCCATTCGTCAGTCAGATGTTATTCAGGTTTCTTCCATAACACGCGTTGGTACGGCACAAATTACCGTAGAATATGCCTGGAACAAAGATATGGACGAGGCTTTCCTCGATTTACAAAAAGCATTGAATTCGCTAACACAAAATGCCGAAATTGACGACCTGCGCATTACCCAGCACGATCCAAATACTGCACCCGTAATGTTGATTGCTGTTAAACACAGCGAAATTACCGACATGAACGAAATCCGGAAAGTGGCGGAAAACTACATTCGTAACGAACTGGTGCGTTTGGAAGGTGTGGCAGAAGTGGAACTTTCCGGCCAGGAAGAAAGCGAAGTAGTTATTAGCACTGACCACTACCGACTTGAAGCACAAGGACTTACATTAGATGAAGTAAGTTCACGTATCCAGAACTTTAACCGCAATGTTTCGGGTGGCCGGATTAGTGAAATGGGCCTGCAATACATTGTAAAAGGAGTTCGGCTGCTAAACGATGTGGAAGATTTTGAAAATCTGATTGTAGGCTACAAAGCCACAAGGCTGGAAACTGAAGGACGTCCGCGTGTTGAAATGGCGCCGGTTTTTTTGCGTGATGTAGCTACCGTTTCCCTGGCAAACAAAGAACCTGCCAATATTGTGCATTTTAATGGAGAAAGATGTGTTGGGCTTTCCATTTACAAAGAAACCAAATTCAACACTGTAAAAGCGGTAGATCAGATTAATGAAGCAATGGTAAACATTGAAAAAGCCCTGCCCGGCTATAACCTCCAACAGGTTACCAACCAGGGACGTTTTATCAGCAACGCAATTGGCGAAGTTCAGAATACGGCACTACTTGGTATTTTACTGGCCGTTTTTGTACTTTTCCTGTTCCTCCGCCGTTTGGGAACTACTCTTATTGTAAGCATCGCCATCCCCATTTCAATTATAGCCACATTTAACCTAATGTACTTTAACAACCTCACCATCAATATTATGACATTAGGAGGATTGGCACTTGGCGCAGGTATGTTGGTTGACAACGCCATTGTGGTGCTCGAAAATATTTTCCGAAACCACGAAAACGGAATGAGTGTGAAAGATGCAGCAATTAATGGTACTGCTGAGGTTGGAGGCGCCATAACAGCCTCTACACTCACAACCATCGTTGTTTTTCTGCCCATTGTATATCTTCACGGGGCATCGGGTGAATTATTTAAAGACCAGGCATGGACCGTGGCATTTTCGCTTGTTTCTTCTTTATTCGTGGCTATTTTTGTCATTCCGGCCCTTTATCACCGGTTTTATAAAAACAAAAAAGCACCGGCCAAAAAACGTTCGGTAAAAATGGGCGGGTATAGCCGTTTCCTAGATAGAGTATTAAAAATTAAATGGATAGTAGTTATTATAACTACATTTGTTGTGGTTGGTTCTTTTATGTTGGTTCCGCTTATTGGCACTGAATTTATGCCCAAAACCGAAACCCGCGAATTTACTATGAACCTGAAAATGCAGGAAGGGACAAAACTGGTTCGAACTGAATCTACGGTTCAAAATATTGAATCAATTCTTACTGAATATTTGGGCGAAAACCTTGATAAAATATATTCGCATTCAGGACCTTCAACCAGTATTTTGGGCGATGAAACAGCCGTTTTCCAGGGGGAAAATACAGCACAGATAAAAGTCATTTTAAAAGAAGATGCCACACTTACAACAGGTCAGGTTATTGAAACAATGGATAATCTAACGGCAGATATTCCCGGTCTCGAAATCAGTTATGCCGAAGAACAAAGTGCGTTAAAATCCATTTTGGGAACTGAAGAAGCACCAGTTGTTGTGGAAGTAAGAGGTGAGGAACTCGACGAAATTGAAACGGTGCTGAACCAGGTGAAAGAGCGCATGGCTAACATCGAAGGACTTTTTAACATTCAAACTTCAACTGAAGAAGGTGCACCAGAGGTTGAAGTACGTGTTGACCGTATAAGGGCCGGAATGTACAACCTCGATATAAATACTGTTATTTCGCAAATTCAGGATCAGCTGGAAGGGAAAAATGCCGGTCAGCTTGAAAAAGATGGTGAAATGCGCGACATTACCATAATGGTTCCTGAAAAAGGGCTGAACGAAATTTACAATCTCACCATCAGTTCTGGCAACCAGGTATTCAGGCTGAGTGAAATTGCCGATATTACATTTGGGGTTTCGCCAAAAGAAATTTTGCGAAAAAACCAAAACCGCACTGGCCGGGTTACTGCTCAAATGGATAAAGGACTTGCATTGGAACATGTTGCGAATAACATCCGACAGGAAACTGCATCCATAGAACTTCCGCTGAATTACCGCATTTTGGTGACAGGCGAAGAAGAAAAGAGGCAGGAATCCATGAGCAGCCTCGGCTTTGCTTTGCTGCTTTCAGTTATTCTGGTTTACATGGTAATGGCATCTCAGTTCGAATCGCTTATTCACCCGTTTACCATTCTGCTTACCATACCGCTGGCGGTTGTTGGAAGTATCATCATCTTTTTCGCGCTGGGAAAAACACTGAATATAATGGCACTAATCGGCATAATAATGCTGGCCGGTATTGCTGTTAACAACTCCATTATTTTGGTTGACCGCATTAACCAGCTTATTCGCGAAGGACTTACACGAAGGGATGCCATTTTACAGGCCGGACAACAACGTATCAGACCCATTATAATGACCAGTTTAACTACAGTGCTTGCCCTTTTACCATTAACATTTGGTTTTGGCGAAAGCGCATCGCTGCGTTCGCCTATGGCGCTGGCTGTTATAGGAGGATTGGTAACGTCCACACTATTAACACTTGTAGTTATACCTTGTGTTTACGATATTTTAGACAGGATAAAAACCTTGTTTGCAAGAAAATAGAATGAATTTTATAATAAACAGAAAAGTACTCATCAGCATGTTGTTTACCGGACTTACCCTGTTGGGGTATGTTTCCTATAAGCAACTGCCGGTTGAGCTTATGCCCAATGCAGAACTTCCTATGCTTTTTGTCCAGATCAACTCCCGTATTGAAGTTGATCCGGCCTATATGGAAAACCAGGCGGTAATTCCCATCGAGGGAGCCATTGGAACCATGGAAGGCATTGAAAGCATGGAAACTTTTATGAATAACCGTTCGGCATCCATCCAGGTTAATTTTAACCAAAACGTCAACTTCAAATATACGTTTCTGAAACTTCAGGAAAAGATTGACCAGGCTGCCGATAACCTTGACGAAAATTTTATTGTTTCAGTAAACCGGGTTGATGTTCAGCAACTCTCAAACCAGTTTATGGAACTGCAGATTAGGGGTAGCGGTGGTACTGACCGATTGCGGAATATTGTTGACCAGGAAATTGCAGCCGAGCTTGAAAATATTGATGGAATCGCTTCTGTTACTATTTTTGGAGGGAAAGAGCGTTCCATTGAAATTACCTATGATAAAGCTGCATGCGACGCATACAATATTACACCTGCGCAAATCAGAAATGCAATTACATCAAACTCGGCAAACCGCACTTTTGCCGGTTACCTGCACGAAAGCCAGAAACAGTATTTTGTGCATGTAACTGCCGAATATGACCAGGTAAGTGATATAGAAAACATAATTGTTGCCGAAGGGCCCATTTACCTGAAAAACGTTGCCGACGTATTTTTTGGCGTAAAAGAGGAAGAAAGCATAAGCCGTGTAAATGGATTGGATGCCGTTTCCATTATGCTGGTCAGCGATTCGCAGGCAAACCTCATTGAGCTTTCAGGTAAAGTACAGGAGCGTATTGCAGCACTTAATGAAAAACTGGCGCCCAAAGATGTAGAGATGGTGGTGCAAACCAACCTGGCCGAAACCATGGAAAAAAACATCGACCAGATTATGAATCTGGCTCTGGTTGGCGGACTGCTTGCCATTTTTGTTCTTTGGATTTTTCTGAAAAACCTTAAAATTGTTTCCATTATTGCCCTGGCAATTCCGGTTTCTGTTTTCACGGCATTTAATCTTTTTTATGCCTTTAATGTTTCCATCAACAGTTTAACACTGGTTGGGTTGGTGCTGGCCATTGGAATGTTGCTCGACAACAGCGTGGTAGTGCTTGAAAACATATACAGGCTCTCCGGGAAGCGGTTTGATCCAGATAAAGCTGTCGTTCAGGGAACCACTGAAGTTTGGCGGTCAATAGTTGCAGCTACGCTAACCACCATCACAGTTTTTCTTCCCTTCCTGTTTTCCTCAGAATACATGATTAAATTGATGGGGAACCATGTAGGTGTTTCTATCATATCAACTCTTACGGTGTCGCTTTTTGTGGCGCTCCTTCTTATTCCCATGGCAGCCCATTACCTTCTGAAAAGGGAATCGTCGCACAATATTTTTTATGAAAAAGTAACTACCAACAACCGCATCATTCAAATATATATTCTGCTGTTAAAAGCCAGTATGCGTGCTCCCGCTGCAACAGTTGTAGGTGCCATTGTACTGTTTTTTATTACAGTATTTATTGTGCTGGCAATAAGTGTTAATACCCTTGAAGAAGTGGAAGAAACACGATTTTCTGTTTATGTTACCATGCCTACCGGTGCCACCCTTGAAGCAACCGATTTAGTGGCAGCTGAAGTGGAAAGCCGCCTGGAAGGAATTCAGGAAAAACTGGATGTTATTGCCAACATTCAGGAAGAAGATGCCATAATTACTGTGGTTTTACAGGAAGATTATGAAAAAATTAATAACCGCTCAATAGCCGAAATCAAATCGGAAGTAGAAGGACTCGTAAACAACATTGCCCAGGCCGAAATAAGCCTTACTGCACCTGCTTCAAGCTCACGGTTTCGTGGCGGAGGCGGAGGCGGGGGCGCCGGAATGGAAAACTTCAGCCGTTTTCTGGGTATTGGAACAAACCGCGAACGTATTGTAATTAAAGGTGAAGATTTTGAAGTTATGCGTGGCGTGGCCGAAGATTTGGAATACTTCATCGAAAACCTGGAATCCATCCGAAGTGTAAATATCAGTGTTGCCAGCGACCGCCCGGAGTTGCATCTGTATTTTAACCAGTTGCTGTTAACAGAATTTGGCCTCAACATGAACAACATTGCTTCCGAACTGGGCTCGTTTACCCGTGAATTTACATCCGGCGTTAATTTTAAACAGGGAACCGAGGAGTATGAAATTATTATAAAAGAAAAACTAACCGAGGAAGAAGAAGAAAGAGAGAAAAACATTGAAGATTTAAGACGAATGAAAATAAGCAACACCCAGGGCGCCACCTACGATCTTCAGGATATTTCCGATTTGGTTTATGCCGACGGTATGGCAAGCATAACCAGGGTGAATCAGGAAAAACAGATCGAAATTTTTTACCGTTTTGCCCAGGAGGCCGAACAATCAAAAGATTTACTGGAGGCTTACCGTCTTGAATTGGAGCAAGTTGTTGGCAATTACAAAATGCCCGCAGGTGTGGCCATTGAAGTCATCCACGAAGAAGACCAGTTTTCAGAATTTTATTTTCTGATAGGTGCTGCTTTCCTGCTTATTCTGATGATTCTGGCATCGGTTTTCGAATCGCTCACCACACCCATTGTTTTAATGTTTTCTGTACCGCTTGCAGCTATTGGTTCTTTTATCGCTCTTATTTTTACCGGGAACAGTTTGTTCAACGCCAACACGTTAACCGGATTCCTGATTTTGCTGGGTGTGGTTGTTAATAACGGAATCATTCTAATCGATTACACCAACATTTTACGAAAACGGGGTTATCGAAAATCGCGCGCTTTAATGACTGCCGGCCTATCGCGTGTGCGGCCAATACTTATTACTGCCATCACCACCATTGTGGCCATGTTGCCACTCGCCATGGGGCAATCGGAATACGTTGGAGCAATTGGGGCACCTTTTGCCATTACCGTAATTGGCGGCCTTGCTGTAAGTACAATCCTTACTTTGGTTTTCGTTCCTACCCTTTATTTCGGGATGGAAAATGCAGTAAACTGGCTCAAATCGCTTCATTGGGGCTTAAAGGTAATGCAACTGGTACTCTTTATTGTTGCCACACTTTATATTTATTATGAAGTAGATAGCTTTGTTTGGAAACTGCTTGGATTCATGATGGTTGTTATTCTTATTCCCGGCGTTACTGCTTTTGTTTTAACCAGCCTGCGGAAAGCCAGTTCGAAAGTGGTTGACGAAAAAGAACAAATTCGGATTGTTGTTCGAAAACTGGTAAAAATTTACGATCGCGACAACCGTTTTGTACGTGAGTGGAAAGCCGGAATAAAAATCAGAGAACGTGCCGGTTTACTCAGAGACTACAAACATCTGCGCGATTTTTACGACCTGATTTGGCAAATTCCGTTGTTCGGATTTCTGGTGTTTTTTACCTTCTTTTACGTAAACAGCAGTGTGTGGATGTGGATTATGTCACATTTTGTTTACTTTTTCCTGTTCCTGCTTTATGTTCCACTTAAACAAGTATTAGCCAACAGGTTTGAAAAAACCACAAATCCAATTTACCCGAAAATTAACCGCATTGCTCGAAACATGATTTTTTGGGGAGCTCCTGCTTTTTTCCTTTTTATATTTTTCAGGAATTGGGACAACCTGGGTATGGTTATTTTTGTAGGAATAATATGGACTCTGCTTCTTGTAATTTACAGTTCAGGAGAATACATCCACCGGAAGAATTTGAATATTGCACGTATTGAAGGACGATTCAGCGCATTACGTCGGGGATACTTTACGATGGTTCGTCAGATTCCGATCATCGGTAAACATAAAGTTCCGTTCCGGGCATTAAATGGTGTTTCACTGGAAATCAGAACCGGAATGTTCGGCCTTTTGGGACCGAACGGTGCAGGGAAATCGACCATGATGCGCATTATTTGCGGAATTCTGGAACAGAGCTATGGAAAAATATGGATTAATGGTCTCGACACCCAAAAACATCGTGAGGAATTACAGGGCCTGATAGGATATCTTCCCCAGGCTTTTGGTACTTACGAAAACATGTCGGCATGGGAGTTTCTGGATTACCAGGCTATTTTGAAGGGAATTAAAGATGTAAAAACACGAAGCGAACGGATGGAATATGTGCTGAAAAGCGTACACATGTTCGACCGGAAAGACGATAAAATCGGCTCTTTCTCGGGCGGCATGAAACAACGTATTGGAATTGCGCAAATCCTGCTCAACCTGCCACGCATTTTGGTAGTGGACGAACCAACTGCCGGCCTTGACCCACGCGAACGGATTCGCTTCAGAAACCTGCTGGTAGAACTTAGCCGCGAGCGGATAGTTATTTTCTCAACACACATTATCGAGGATATTTCGAGCTCGTGTAACCAGGTAGCTGTTATTAACCGGGGCGATTTAAAATACTTTGGTACGCCAAACGCAATGGTGAAAATGGGTGAAGGTTTTGTTTGGCAAATGACTTTACCCGCCAAAGAATTTGAAAGTTTTTCAAATAAACAGCTTATTGTTCATCACATGCGCGATGGTGAAAACATAAAAATTCGTGTGCTTGCAAAAGAAAAACCATCGGATAATGCCGTGCCTGCATCGCCACATTTGGAAGATGCTTATTTATGCCTGCTGAAAGACTTTGCTAAAAACGTGTAGATAATGGAACAAAAATTCGATATAAAAAACAGTTTTAAAAACACGGTAAGAATGATTCGCTACAACCTGAAAATCATTTTTGCCGGCCGTTTTATTTGGTTCTTACTGGCTGCCTTTGGTTTTTTCCTTTTTTTTGCCATCCAAACGGTTTGGAATGGGGAGGCGTTAACAGATGGTACAGTTTATAACCTGCTAATTTTCCCCGGAATTCTGCTCATTTTTTACCCTTCGGTGTTTGGCATTCAGAACGATGACGATTCGCGAATGCTTGAAATTTTATTCGGAATTCCTAACTACCGATACAAAGTTTGGTTGGTAAGGCTGTTAATGATTTATATTTTAATCTTTCTGATAACCATCGTATTCTCTGCTATTGCCTCGGTCCTTTTATATAAAATTGATGTTTTGGAAATGGCCTATCAATTAATGTATCCTATTGTTTTTATGGGTTCTTTATCTTTTATGTTTTCAACCATAATTAAAAACGGGAACGGAACAGCGGTATTGATGGTGCTGATTGGTGTTGCACTTATAATTTTGCAGGATGCGGTTGAACGAACACAATGGAATGTATTCTTAAATCCGTTCCGGATACCCAATAATTTTAATGAAATAATCTGGCAGGGATTGATTACAAAAAACAGAATATTTTTAGGTGTCGGAATGATTGTTTTTATTCTTTACGGATTGTACAATCTGCAGAAAAGAGAAAAGTTTGTATAAGCAGTTAAACCAGCCTGTTGGTTTCAACATCGGGAAAAATAATAGAAGGTTTAAATGTTTTGGCCTCTTCAAAATCCATTAATGCATAAGAGATAATAATTACCACATCTCCCACGGCAGCTTTACGTGCAGCCGGGCCATTCAGGCAGATTGTGCCGGAGTTGCGCTCGCCTTTTATCACGTAAGTTTCCAGGCGTTCGCCATTGTTTATATTTACCACCTGCACTTTTTCATTTTCAATTAAGTTGGCGGCATCCATCAAATCTTCATCAATTGTAATGCTACCCACATATTGGAGGTTAGCTTCGGTAACAGTAACTTTATGAATTTTCGATTTGCAAATTTCTATATGCATAACATTCTCTTTCAGTTCAAAACAATATTATCAATTAAACGAACCTTGCCACAGAAAACAGCAATACAACCTATTTTCTTTCCTTTGTCGTTCCAGTTTTTTACAGGCTGAAGATTTTCAAAATCAACTATTTCAAAATATTCAACGTTTAATAACGGACTTTTGTTGATGGTCTCTTTCACCCAGTTTTCAAGGTCTCTTACGGATTTTTCACCCGCGAGGTTCATGGCATTAGTCAAAGTTTCATAAATAAGTGCAGCATTCTGTCTCTCCTCGGAAGTTAGCAGTTCGTTACGCGAACTCATAGCCAGACCATTTTTTTCCCTTATTATTTCGCACGGAACAATTTCAACCTGCAGTTCCAACATTTTTACCAGATTATTTATTATAGCCAACTGCTGGAAATCTTTTAATCCGAAATAGGCCTTCTCTGGTTCCACAATTTCGAAAAGACGGCTTACCACTTGCGCAACTCCGTTAAAGTGACCCGGCCGGTGTTTTCCTTCCATTACTTGCTCCAATTGTCCGAATTTAAATTTTCTGATATCGGGTTCAGGATAAATTTCTTTGGCTTCGGGAGCAAAAACAAGGTTGCAACCGGTTGGTTTAAGCAATTTCAGGTCGGCTTCCAGGTTGCGCGGATAACGTTTTAAATCATTCAGATCGTTAAACTGGTTTGGGTTTACAAAAATGCTGACTACAACAATCTTATTTTCGCTAAAAGCCCTGGCAACCAAAGATATATGGCCGCTGTGCAAAGCACCCATGGTGGGCACAAAGCCAACACTTCCCTGTTTTCGAAGCGTTTTTAAATGCTTTTTAAGTTCTTTAATTGTTTTTACCAGAACCATTGCCTAATAATTATCAGTGCAAAGTAAATAAATTATCTGCTTAAATTTTGGTGTGGCCATTTATTAAAGCATGAGGCTTAACACAATGGAAATGACTATAATTGAATATTCACGATATTTTTATTACCTTTGCAATCTGTTATAAACCGCGCTTACAGGTCAATGGAAAAGAAAAAGATCCTATATATTTCCCAGGAAATCACCCCATATCTGCCCGAAAGTGAAATGTCGGAAATTGCCCGCTACCTGCCTCAGGGAGTGCAGGAAAAGGGACGGGAAATTCGGACATTTATGCCGCGTTATGGTTGCGTAAATGAAAGGCGTAACCAACTGCACGAAGTTATTCGCTTGTCGGGGATGAATCTGGTTATTGATGATACCGATCACCCCCTTATTATTAAAGTTGCTTCCATACAGGCAGCCCGTATGCAGGTTTATTTTATTGACAATGAAGACTACTTTCACAGGAAACAGGTTGTAGCCAATTCAAAAGGAGAAGAATTTGCTGATAACGACGAACGTGCGCTGTTTTTTGCGCGTGGTGTACTGGAAACGGTTATAAAACTGCGCTGGGCGCCTGATATAATCCATTGCCATGGTTGGATGACTGCCTTTGTTCCGCTTTTCATTAAAAAATATTATTACAACGACCCGCTTTTCGGACAGTCGAAAGTGGTTTACTCCCTTTACAACGACGAATTCAAAAAAACATTAAATCCCGAAATCAAAACCAAAGTTCTGCTGGACGGGATGGTTCCTGATGATGTTTCACTTCTCGAAAAACCGGATTATGTGAACCTGAGCAAACTGGCTGTAAATTACTCCGATGCCATTATACAAGGCACAGAAAAAATCCACCCTGACCTGGAAAAATATGTTCCTGAAACCGGAAAACCTTTTCTAAGCTACCAGCCAAAAGAAACATACATAGATGCATACGATGAATTTTACGAAAAAGTATGGTAGTTGTTAACAGATCGATTTTTTTTGTAAAAAGATCAAAATTAAAACCATTTACACTACTGCCTCATCGATTTTTTATACGTTTGTGTTTTATTTTTAGTAACAGGAAAACAATTACTTAAATCAAGAATTCAGTGAAACGCAAAATAACGATTAAATACCATCTTATTGCCTGGACAATAACTACTTTGGCATTTTTTACCGCATGTAACGAGCCCAATGATTTGGGCATGGAATTGTTGCCCACCACCGATTTAATTGAAGTAAAAAACCTGGTGGAGAAAAACAGCATCTCTTCGTTTACATACACCGATGATCCTATTCCTACTGATGAGCCGTCAAAAAGCTTGTTGGGAAGTTTTTACGACCCGGTTTTTGGAAAAACCACCATTAATTTTGCCACGCAATTCAGATTGCAGGACTTTCCTGAATATGGAACCAATCCTGAAGCCGACTCTGTAAAATTGTTTCTTTACTATCGGCTCATTTATGGCGATACCATTACCCCGCAAAAATTCAGAATTTACGAACTCGAATCTCCCCTCGATGTGGATCAAAATTACAACCAGGATGTTAATTTGAAAGAACTGGCTTCAACACAGCTTATTGGAGAAGTAGATTACACTCCGGTTGTAAGACAGGATTCTGCCTCACAAGACACTTTTTACCAACTCATCACCATTCCGCTCGACAATTCTCTGGGGCAAAAGCTGGTAGATGCCGATTCGCTGCAAATGATCAATAACGATGTTTTTCTGGAATATTTTAAGGGGTTATATATTGAAGCTGAAGAGCAAACAACCACTGGTGGCACAATTCTTACACTGGAAGCAGCAGCTTCCAGTTCATTTCAAGGATCGGCACTGGTAGTTTACTATAACAACGATGAAAACAAAGCCGAAGATGAACCGGATACCCTGTTAAATCCTTACGTTATTTCAAGGTTTAGCGCCCGCGTAAACTCCATTGAGCACGATTATTCAGGAACTCCGTTCGAAGCCAATTTAAATGTGGATTCAGGAAATGATTCGCTTATTTATGTGCAGGCAACCGGAGGTTTAAAATCAAAAATTTATATTGACGGACTCACCTCATGGAAAGATTCGGCCAATATCGGTATAAACAAGGCCGAACTTGTCTTTCAAATTGATACCATTGCTTCAGAAGTAGATAAATATACTCCGCCTTTACAATTGTTGTTCACAGTTTTGGATGAGGAAGGTACCGAATTTCTTCCTTCCGACTATTCGTTCAGTTCAGCATATTACGGTGGTGGACTTCGTTCTGATTACACATACCGCTTTAACATTACCCAGCATATGCAACAAATAATTGATGGAATTGCAGAAAATCACGGATTCTTTTTAACCACAGCCCGTAAAAACAGCGAAGCAAACCGGGTGGTATTAAAGGGCAGCAACAGCCAAACCGGTATTAAACTGGTAATTACCTATTCGAAGTTTCTGGAGTGATTATCTGAATTTTTC
>JAZBNQ010000369.1:0-4850 GCA_036350775.1 Mariniphaga sp. | reverse complement strand
TCGGCGTGAATAAAAAAGCAAGTCGCTGCCCGATCCGTAATCCAGAATACTGTTGCCTTCAAGGAAAAACGGCCTTTTTTCGCTGTAAAAAACTTCGTAAGATGTCAGGTTTAAAACGGAAGGATCGGCCTCAACCTGCCCAAAATCAGGGTTTATAGTATAATCGAGTGTAAAGTCGGAAGTAACACCAATTTTACCGTCGAGGCCAAAACCGGCGGTTGGATTTTTTACTGCCTCCGAAACATATTTTGTTTTGGCGTAGGGCAATAATTCAAAATTCCGTTTGTTAGGAATATCTTTTATGCCATGCAGTTCACCAAAAATATAAACCATGGCAGGAGCATCTACCGGTATCAGCTTCCATTGGTCTTCTTCCTTCAGCCTGTCAATCCAGCGCCAAACGTGCATTCCCCAAACATGCTCCTTTTTGTTTGCATAGCGCAACTGACTAAACGGTACACGCATTTCGGCATACCAGGCCGAATCGCCAACCGAAGATTTGCCGTCCCAAACAGCATCCCAGTTAAAATCCCAGCCATATTCTCCCAGATGCATTAAATCCACTTTTTGACCGGCAGCAGTCACATTAAATTCAAAAGCAGTTTGTTTGTCGAAATAGCTGTCCAGCGCTATTCCTGCCATATCGCCCATATTTTCGTCCCGGCGGCCCAGGATTGAACGGATTTTTTCCGGCTCATTATCAAAACAAATAATGGCCATATATAAATAGGTATCGTCATACAAAATTTTTATTTCAGTTTCCTGCGAAGGGGCTTTAGCCTGGTTTGGCTGCTGCTGTACAAAACCGCCCTCCCACTCGCCAACCTGCTGCCAGCAGGCATCATCCAACTGTCCATCTATCTTAGGTTTCAGTTCAGTACGGGTTGCATGGTAAATTTTTCGCTGGCTGGCATAATAATTTACCAGCGAGTCATCAGACAAATTGTAATCGAAAGTTTGAGCTGCAGCCTGCAGGGCAATCAAAAAACTTAAAATAAAAATTAAGCGTTTGCGATTCATCAAGGTTAAGTTTTATGGCCTAAAAATAACAGTATCTAATGAACAAAAAAATAATTTCATCATTTTTTATAATTTTTGAACATCAATTTCTATGATTCAAATAAAAACTGTATTTTTCATTGCATATTTTAGCGTTTTGCAATTATTAACATACAATCATTTGCCATGAAATACCTTAGAACTAATTTCGAGTTGGCAAAAAAAATGAGAAAAACCAAGATTAAACAATTTTAAAAAAGTAAGGTTATTTATAATTGTGTTTTTAAAATTTGAAAATTCCTGTAATGAATCATATCAAAAAAATCCTGATAGCCAATCGGGGAGAAATAGCTATTCGTATTATGCGCACATGCCGGGAGATGGATATTACATCGGTGGCAGTATTTTCGGAAGCTGACCGAACTTCGCAGCATGTAAGGTATGCAGACGAAGCCTACTACATTGGCAAAGCTCCGTCGAGTGAGAGTTACCTTAACATTGAAAAAATTATTGAAACAGCAAAATTGAGCGGTTCAGATGCCATCCATCCGGGCTATGGTTTTCTTTCAGAAAACGCACGTTTTGCAAAACGGTGCATGGAAGAAGGAATCATTTTTATAGGACCTTCACCAGAAGTAATTAACCAGATGGGCGATAAAATTAAAGCCAGAGATACAATGACAAAAGCCGGAATTCCTGTTGTACCGGGGACCGAAGGCAGTGTAGATACAGAAGAAGAAGCCTTGAATGCTATAATGAAAATTGGCTTGCCGGTTATGATAAAAGCTTCGGCAGGTGGCGGCGGAAAAGGAATGCGTCTTGTGTATAACGAAAAAGATATTGTTTCTGCTGTTCGGGCTGCCCGCTCTGAGGCAAAAACAGCTTTTGGCGACGATTCGGTTTATATCGAAAAATACATCAGTTCACCACACCATATCGAATTTCAGATATTGGGCGACCAGCACGGAAATGCCATTCACCTTTTTGAACGGGAATGTTCAGTTCAGCGCCGGCATCAGAAAATGATTGAAGAAACGCCATCACCTCTCATGACTCCGGAATTAAGAAATGAAATGGGACAGGCAGCTGTTGAAGCAGCAAAGGCTGTAAAATATGCCGGCGCAGGAACTATTGAGTTTTTGGTTGATGACGACTTAAATTACTACTTCCTGGAAATGAACACCAGGCTTCAGGTGGAACATCCCATTACTGAGCGTGTTACCGGTATTGACCTGGTGAAACAACAAATAAAAATCGCAGAGGGCCATCCCCTTGAAATTCAGCAGGAAAAACTCATCCAAAGAGGTCATTCCATAGAGTGCCGGATTTACGCCGAAGACCCTGACAACAATTTTATGCCCAGTGCCGGAAAAATATACAAAATTACCGAACCACTTGGGCTTGGTGTCAGAACCGACGGTTACGTTTACGAAGGGTATGAAATTCCGATCTATTACGATCCTATGATTTCGAAACTCATTGTGTGGGGCGCCAACAGGGATGAAGCCATAAGAAGAATGCGCAGGGCTCTTTATGAATATAAAATTACCGGAGTGAAAACCTCCATTAAATATTTAGAACGCATAATGAATACTCCTGATTTTATTGACGGAAAGTATGACACGCATTTCATTGAAAAAAATCAGGAACATCTTCTTGCTCAGGACAATTGTGATGATTGTGATGACATAGTAGTTATTGCAGCTTATATTGATTACCTGGATAAAGTTAACCGGGTTCATGAAAATAATCAGGGATTTGCCCCTGCACAAAGCAGGTGGAAAAAAACACCCTATATCAATCATTTTTAGTTGAAAAATATGGCAGTAGAAATAAAAATAAACGATCGCACGGTATGGGCAAGGCTGGTTAAACAAAACGGTAATCTGCTCGAGGTGGATGTTGATGGAAAAATTTACCAGGTTGATTTGCTGCATACCCCCGACGGCACTTTCTCCATTATTGAAAAAGGACGCTCATACAATATTGAACTGGTTCCTCAAAACCAGCCCAAAAAATATATTGCCCACACGCTTTACCATACCTATAATCTGGAAATTATTGATGCCGAAACTCGTTACCTGATTAACCGCAGTTCAAACGGTTTGGCAAGCAATAAAAAAACCATCTCCTCACCCATGCCGGGAAAAGTGGTAAAAATCCTGGTTAATGAGGGAGATGTTATTCAAAAAGGTGAGAATGCCATTATTATTGCTGCCATGAAAATGGAAAGCGAATACAAGGCACCTGTTGATGGCATTGTTAAAAAAGTGAATGTTAAAGAGGGCGATACCATTGAAGGCGATCAAATACTTATTGAAATAGAATAAACCTGAAAATTTTATGGATTTAAAAGAAAAATACAACCAACTCGAAGATTATAATCTTAAAGCCGAGTTGGGCGGAGGAAAAGAACGCATTGAAAAGCAGCATAATGCTGGCAAAAAAACAGCCCGCGAACGCGTTATTCAGCTACTTGACCCAGGTACATTCAACGAAATAGACAAACTCGTAACCCACCGGAATTACGATTTTGGCATGCAGGAGAAAAAAATCCTTGGAGACGGGGTGGTTGCAGGTTACGGCAAAATAAGCGGAAAACTGGTTTACATTTTTGCACAGGATTTTACCGTATTTGGCGGTTCGTTAAGCCGGGCAAATGCAGATAAAATTGTAAAAATCCAGAATATGGCACTTCAAAACGGAGCACCTGTTATCGGATTGAACGATTCAGGCGGAGCACGTATTCAGGAAGGGGTGGAAAGCCTTGCTGGGTACGCTGATATTTTTTACAATAACGTCATTTCATCAGGTGTCATTCCGCAAATTTCTGCAATTCTTGGAGCTTGTGCCGGCGGAGCGGTTTACTCACCTGCCCTCACCGATTTTATTTTTATGGTGAATGAAAAAAGCCACATGTTTGTTACCGGACCCGATGTTATAAAAACAGTAACTCACGAAGATGTAACCAAAGAAGAACTTGGCGGCGCAAATACACACAGCACAAAAAGCGGAGTAGCCCACTTTACCGGCGACGACGAGGAGCAAACCCTGATGATGATTCGCGAACTGGTAAGTTTCCTGCCATCAAATAACATGGAAGATCCCCCGGTAAAGTCCACCATTGATCCGACAGACCGAGTCGATGAAAAACTTCAGGATTTGGTGCCAGCCGACCCGAACCGACCTTACGATATGCATGAAATCATCCAAAGTGTAATTGACAACAAACACTTTTTGGAAGTACAGCCAAACTATGCCAAAAACATCATTTGCGGGTTTGCACGGTTTGGCGGACAACCGGTCGGAATTGTGGCCAACCAGCCTGCACATCTTGCCGGAGTGCTCGACATCAATTCATCAGCAAAAGCAGCCCGTTTTGTACGTTTCTGCGATGCATTCAATATTCCTCTTGTTACATTGGTAGATGTTCCCGGCTTTTTACCCGGAACCGCCCAGGAATTTGGAGGAATTATAAAACACGGTGCCAAACTGCTTTACGCTTTTTCTGAAGCAACTGTAGCAAAAATTACAGTAATCACACGGAAAGCTTACGGAGGAGCCTACGACGTGATGTCGAGCAAGCATATTGGCGCCGATGTGAATTTTGCCTACCCCACCGCCGAGATTGCTGTTATGGGGCCTGAAGGAGCGATTAATATACTTTATCGGAACAAATACAACGATGAAGAAAGACTAAAAGCAGTTGATGAATACCGCGAAAAATTTGCCAATCCATATAAAGCTGCATCACTGGGTTATATTGATGAAATCATTCACCCAAAAGAAACCAGAAAAAAAATAATTGGCGCACTTGAAATGACACGAAACAAGCGGAAAACAAATCCGCC
>JAZBNQ010000368.1:0-2895 GCA_036350775.1 Mariniphaga sp. | reverse complement strand
GATTCGACTGTCAGGCTGCTTATGTAAAGTTGTTCTGCGATTTGTTTGTAAGATAAACCCGCGGAAATTAATTTTAATATTTCATTTTCCCTGTTGGTCAGGGTTGGGCTTAAAACGATGTATTTTATATCATTGCATGTTTTATTCGACAGGTGACAATTAACCTGGCAATTATCCGGGTCTTTAAAATACAAATTGTCAATAAAACCGTATTGAAGCTTAAAACAAAAACTATAAAAAATTTAGGAATTATCACTTCACACGGATTTTATAACGGTGGATACGATTTCACGGGCAGGGCAACCGGAAATGGGAGTGGCGCACACGATTTCGATGGACAGCGAAATTCAGGCTATTGCTTTTTCATCAAATGGCACAAAGAATGCGGATGTATTTGTGGTTGTGAATTCCAGTACCGGTAAAGAAAAACCTGTGGTAGTGAATGTTAAAGGCACATCAAGTAACAAGTTCGGAGCATACCGCACGAAAACAGAAGATGAAAAGTATAAAGAAATTGGAGTTTTCGATTTAATGAACGGTGAGATAGTTTATACTGTTCCGCCTAATACAGCAACAACATTTTTTGCAGATTAAAGGAAACTGCGAATCAGATTTGACAGTCAGGAAAAAAAATTTATGCTCCTTTGGAGTAAAAATTGCTTTTTTTAGAATAAAATAATTGCTTTTTCATTGCAGGGCTAAAAAGTACGGGTTTTCTTTTTTGTGGTAAATGTATTTTTTCCCTAATTTAACCGCATAATTCAATTCTGTATATCATGAATAAAAAACAATCTAGAAGAACATTTATCAAACAATCTGCTACTGCTGCTGCAGTGCTTACCATTCCAACAATTATTCCTGCACATGCATTTGGCGCAAACGATCGCATCAATGCAGCCGTTCTGGGATTAAACGGGCGAGGTAAAAACCATGTTTCCGGGTTAATGGTTCAGGACAATGTTCAGGTTACTACCTTATGTGACCCGGATATGAACATCTTAAAAGACAGGCAAAAGTCTTTCAAAGAGGAATACGGAAAGGATGTGGCCCTTGTTCAGGATCTTCGTCGTGTTTATGAAGACAAGGATATTGACGTTGTCAGTATTGCTTCGCCCAATCACTGGCATGCTTTGTCGGTAATCTGGGCATGCCAGGCAGGCAAGGATGTTTATGTTGAAAAACCGGGCTCACACAATGTATGGGAAGGCCGTAAAATGGTGGAGGCTGCCAATAAGTACGACCGGATTGTTCAGCATGGCGTGCAGTTAAGGAGCTCTCCTGCAGTTAATGAAGCAATTCAGTTGATGCGTGATGGATATATTGGCAGAGTTTATATGGCCCGCGGACTTGTTTTCCGCTGGAGACCCAGTATCGGTAATCATCCGGTTGAGCCGGTACCCGAAGGATTGGACTATGATCTCTGGACTGGACCGGCCCAAAAGCAACCTTTCAGTAAGAATATTGTCCATTACAACTGGCACTGGAACTGGGAGTATGGCAATGGCGATGTGGGCAACCAGGGTATTCACGAAACCGACTTGTGCATGTGGGGGCTGGATGTAGGGCTTCCCACAAAAATTACTTCCATGGGAGGTAAATATCTATGGGACGATGCCAAGGAGGTACCTGAAGTGCTGACTTCTGTTTATAATTACCCCGATGAGAACAAGATTATTCAGTTTGAAGTCCGGCCCTGGGCAACCAATACCGAGCAGGGTGTAACGGTAGGAAATATTTTTTACGGCGAAAAGGGAATTCTAGTTGTTGATGGCTACAGCAAATACCAGACTTACCTGGGTCAGAACAGGGAACCCGGTAAGTCGGGTGATGACGGTGCAGCGGAAGCTTCAGGCATGGACCGCGGAGCTGGAGGCACCGACGGTCATTTTGCCAACTTCATTGAAGCTGTACGCAAACACGATAAATCCATCCTGAATGGACCGGTTGAAACTGCTCATCTTTCTTCTGCACTGGCCCACCTGGGTAACATCGCTTACCGGCTTGAAAGAGTACTGACTTTCGATCCAAAAGCAGAAAAGTTTGTTGGTGACCCGGAAGCTGATAAAATGCTTACCAGGGACTACAGAGCTCCTTTTATAGTACCTGATAAAGTCTAAAAACGAAAAAAAAATGCTCCGGTACCGGAGCATTTTTTTTGGTGGCAGTAGTTAATATAATGGCTGTACTTCAGCAGAATTGAAGTGCTAAACCAATCCTTCTTTTCTTAAAAGCTGTTCCATCTCCTGCTGCACTGCTTTTGCCGCTTCACCTGCTTTTTTAGCAAAATTTTCACCTGATGATGCGTAAATAATTCCACGAGATGAGTTGACCAGCAGACCGCAATGGCTGTTCATTCCGTTTTTTGCCACTTCTTCCAGGCTGCCGCCCTGCGCTCCCACACCGGGAACCAACAGAAAATGATCGGGTACAATTTGACGGATTTCCTTCAGTTTTTCTGCTTTCGTGGCGCCCACAACGTACATCATGTTTTCTGTAGTTCCCCAGTTTTGCGACGTTTTCAAAACCGATTCAAAAAGCTGATCACCTGTTTCTTCATTTTTTAAAAACTGAAAATCGAAAGCGCCTTTGTTGGAAGTGAGTGCAAGCAAAATCACCCATTTTTCAGGATAGGTCATAAATGGTTTCACTGAATCTTCGCCCATGTAGGGTGCCACAGTTACTGCGTCGAAACTGAGTTTTTCGAAAAAAGCCCGGGCATACAAATTCGAAGTGTTTCCGATATCACCGCGTTTGGCATCGGCAATCAGGAATATTTCCGGGTATTTTGATTTGATGTATTCAACCGTTTTTTCAAGGGTGTGCCATCCCTGCCACCCCTGACTTTCGTAAAACGCCAGGTTGGGTTTGTAGGCCACTGCATATTTGGCGGTTGCG
>JAZBNQ010000367.1:0-9343 GCA_036350775.1 Mariniphaga sp. | reverse complement strand
TTCAACATGGGTATTGTATTATTATAATTTTTAATTCAAAACGAAGTTATACTTCAATTATTATAAAGCGCAAAAATAAGCATTATTTTACAACTGTTACGGGCTTGTTTCGGCTGCGCAGATACAAGTTATGAACAGCAACGTATTGATATATCATATGTTTTATGAATTTTAAACACCCTGAGAATCGCATAGAAATATTTTCAGAACAGGTTAATTCAGATTAGCCGATTTTAAACGCGCGGCATTTGTATTTTTCTAATCCAAATTAATGGGGCGAATGAACATCTGTAAAAACTTTTACATAAAATCCGAACCGATATTTGCCGGTGCCCGCCAAATAGCTGATTTTATGCAAACCAGCAGAGCTGGACGTATTATTACTGGTATTCCAAAATATTAAATAAATACGCTTGTCTTATAATTGATATTAAGTTAAATAAAATATATATAGAAAAAGGAGTGAAGAACACCCCTTTTTGTTTGGTTATGATTGTCCTAACTTTTCAAGCATTTTGTTGTAGTTCTCCATATCTTTTAACCTGTAGTAAAGGTTTTTCAATGATTCCATGCTCATCCTGTCTTCTGGCTTTAATTCGTGGCATTTTTCCATATATGGCAATGCTTCCTTAAACCATTTGTCGGCTTTTTGAAGTTCCGCTTCATAAGCTGTATTGTTGCTTGTAGGAATTGTATTTGCAACCTCTATTTGTTTCACACCTTTGTTGTAATACAATGCTCCAAGGTTATAATGTGCATTAAAAAACTCTTCATCGTTTTCAATTGCCTTTTCATAAGCTTCAATTGCTTTTTCCTCGTTTTCAACTTTTTCGTACAATGTACCTTGTGCAAAATAGAAAGTTGAGTTTCCGGGATCCTGCTGAATGGCCATATCCAAATACTTCATGGCATCTTCAGTCCTGTCCAAATCCAGGTAAATCTGAATCATACTGGTAAGAACAGTGTTGTCTTCCGGATATTTTTCAAAACCTTCCTGTAAAGCTCCCAAAGCGCCTAATGTATCTTTTTGTAGCTGGTATGCATTGGCAATCAGACTGTAAGTTCTGGCTTCGTTGTAACCGTATTTTGCAGCCTCTTTATAGTATTCAATGGCTTTGTCGTAATTTTCTGCATTGTAAGCAGCCAAACCAGCATTAAAAATAATAACCGTATCAATAGCTTCCGGATTATCTCTTTTTATTATATCAATTTCCTGAATATCAAGAATTTGTTCAAAAGATTGTAATGCCAGCGGATAGTTTTCTTCATTAAATGCTTCTACTGCCTGGTTGGTTAAGTCGTTGGTTAACAGGGTTAGTTTCACCTTAACACTGTTTTCAAACCTTCCTTTATCATCCAGTTCAAGCGCTTTTTTATACGATTTAAGCGCCTCAGTTAATGGATCTTCGGCAAGCTTTTTGGTTTCTTCACTATCCGACTGATAAACAGCCTGATATACCTCTCCCCTCACTTCCCAGGTCCTTGGCCATTCAATGGTTTTGTCCGCTTTTTCGTGAGTGGGATCAACTGCCTGATTAATATTCTGTAACGCTTCTTCCAATTTTCCTGTATCTTTCAGGTTTTGTGATTTGGTAACCAATCCTTTCTGTCCGCAACCGGAAAATACGATGGAAACCAAAACCATTAAAATCATTAATTTTTTCATTACCTAAAAATTTTTTAATTATTTATTTTTTACAAAAATATTACGAAATCTATTTTATTCAAATATCTTGCCTAAATATTCAACAATTTATTCTTGTTCTAAGTTGTTTTCATCTTTTTTGTCACCTTCATCCAAATTTTCATCTGTTTCAATATTCAGGTTTTCATCCATTTCTGATTCAACAATTTCTTCTATTACCTCATCAGCAGTTTCGTTTACCACACGTGCCACAGATGCAATACTGTCGTCATCTTTTAAATTAATAAGTCTGACTCCTTGTGTTGCTCTTCCTAAAAGTGAAATGGTACTTACGGCCAGACGGATTGTCAGACCATGTTCAGTAATGATCATTAAATCGTTATTATCCGAAACACTTTTTATGGAAATCAATTTTCCTGTTTTGTCGGTAATATTTAACGTTTTAACTCCTTTCCCACCGCGGTTTGTAACTCGGTAATCTTCTAATTTCGAACGTTTTCCATATCCATTCTCAGAAATTACAAGAATATCTTCACCTCCGTTTTGCAGGCAAACCATTCCAATAACTTCATCTTTTTCATTGGCCAGTCTAATTCCTCTTACACCAGCGGCATTGCGTCCCATGGGACGCACATTTGATTCATTAAAACGAATTGCTTTCCCCGATTTTATGGCAAGCATGATTTCACTTTCGCCATTGGTTAGCCGGGCTTCAAGCAATTCATCACCTTCTCTGATGGTTATGGCGTTTACGCCATTTTGTCTTGGCCTTGAATAAGCTTCCAGTGAAGTTTTCTTTATCATTCCTTTTTTGGTTGCAAAAAGAATATAATTGTTATTAATGAATTCTTCGTCTGATAGTGTTTTTACTTTCATAAAAGTAAGCACTTTATCTTCTGCCCCAATATTCAGGATGTTTTGAATAGCTCTTCCCTTTGATGATCGGGTTCCTTCGGGAATCTGGTAAACCTTTAACCAGTAACATCTTCCCTGTTCAGTAAAAAGCAAAAGGGTGTTATGCATGGAGGCAATAAAGATATGTTCCAGGAAGTCTTCATCACGGGTTGCACCTCCTTTTGAACCGATTCCTCCCCTTCCCTGTGTTCTGAATTCACTAAGCGGTGTTCGTTTGATGTAGCCCAGATGAGAAATAGTAATTACCATGTCTTCATCGGCATAAAAATCTTCCGGATTGAATTCTTCGGCATTGGGAATAACCTCAGTCCGGCGGGCATCTCCAAACTTATTTTTTATTTCAAGAAGTTCTTCCTTAATAATAGCCATACGCAGCGAAACATCAGAAAGAATCGTTTTGTAGTATTCAATCTGTTGCATTATTTCCTCGTATTCTTTCCTGAGTTTGTCCTGCTCAAGGCCAGTTAACTGCCTTAGGCGCATATCAACAATTGCCCTTGACTGAATTTCAGAAAGCCCGAACCGTTCGGTTAGTTTTTCTCTTGCTTCATCTGGTGTGGAAGATCCTCTGATAATGGCAATTACTTCGTCGATATTGTCACTGGCAATAATCAGCCCTTCCAGAATATGAGCCCTCTTTTCGGCCTGCTCCAGTTCATATTGTGTGCGGCGGGTAACCACTTCGTGCCTGTGATCTACAAAATGCCTGATTATATCTTTCAGGTTTAGCATTTTGGGCCTTCCGTTTACCAGGGCAATATTATTTACATTGAATGTGGTTTGAAGCGCTGTATATTTGTATAATTTATTCAGCACCACGTTGCTCATCGCATCGCGTTTAATGTCGTACACCACGCGCATTCCATCCCTACCCGACTCATCGTTTACATTTGAAATACCTTCAATTTTTTTATCATTTACCAGGTCGGCGGTTTTTTGAATCATTTCTGCGCGGTTAACCTGGTAAGGAATTTCAGTTACAATTATTTTTTCCCGGTTTCCTTCATTTTCAATATGTGCTTTTCCGCGAAGTACAATTCTACCTCTCCCTGTTTCATAACCTTCTTTAACACCCTGATACCCATAAATAATTCCTCCAGTGGGAAAATCGGGAGCCTTAATAATTTCAATTAATTCAGAAATTTCAATTTCGTTATCATCAATATATGCGATAATGGCATCAATACTGTCAGAAAGGTTGTGTGGAGCCATGTTGGTGGCCATACCCACGGCAATTCCTGACGTTCCGTTTACCAGTAGTTGTGGAATTCGGGTAGGCAGCACCGATGGTTCAGAAAGCGATTCATCAAAATTAGGTTGAAAATCAACTGTGTTTTTATCAAGATCAGCCAGCGTTTCTTCTGCAATTTTTGCCATTCTGGCTTCGGTATAACGCATGGCAGCAGGACTGTCACCATCAACCGAACCAAAGTTTCCCTGCCCGTCTATCAACGGATAACGCAAAGACCAGTGCTGGGCCATTCTAACCATAGTGAAATAAACCGACGAATCTCCGTGCGGGTGGTATTTACCCAATACTTCACCAACTATTCTTGCTGACTTTTTATAGGACCGGTTCGATAATATTCCCAAATCATACATTCCGTAAAGTACCCTGCGGTGAACCGGTTTGAATCCATCACGAACATCAGGTAATGCACGCGAAACAATGACTGACATCGAATAGTCAATGTACGCAGATTTCATCTGCTCTTCGATGTTAATCCGAATTATTCTTTCTCCTTCACTCATTATTTTCTATCTGCTTTATAATAATTTTCTATTTTTTAAAAAGACCCACAAAAATAGTAAAAATCATCTGTCAAAAGGGCATATCCCGAGTTGAATTATAAAAGGATCAAAAAGAAGATATCAACAAATTAACTGTCAATAATTCAGCACATCAGCTTATTCCTTAAAAACTTCATGGTTGTTTATTAATTTTGCACCGGTATTTTAAGTAATTTAGTAGTTCAAACTATTAGGAATAGTTTTTGTTTAAATAGGTAAAATTTAAAAATGATTATGGATTCTCAGTTTTCACCAAGAATAAAAGACATTATAGGTTACAGTAGAGAAGAGGCCATCAGGCTGGGTAACGATTATATTGGTCAAGAACATCTTTTCCTGGGTATTTTACGCGATGGAGAAGGAATTGCTACCGATATTCTCGAAAACCTGGGTGTAAATCTGGCAGATGTAAAGCAACTTATTGAAAAGAAAGTTAAAACAGATAAACCCGTTAACGGGAAAGCTGATTTAATGATGCTTAAATCGACAGAAAAAACCCTGAAACTTGTTTACCTCGAAGCCCGCTGGTTTAAAAGTCCCACTGCCAACAGCGGCCATCTATTGCTGGCTATACTAAAAGACAGTGATAATATAGTTACGCAACTTTTGGTTGAGTTTGGAGTGAATTACTACATTGTTAAATCTCAGTTAAAAGATTTCAAAAGCACAGAAGCACGGTCAGATTTTCCTGACAGTGAAGATGATGAACCGGCAGGCGCTTTTTCGCGCGGACCGGGCGGAGGTCAGGGTCCCAAAAAAAGTTCTGCACCAAAATCCGACACACCAGTTCTTGATAATTTTGGCATTGACATTACTAAACTGGCTGAGGAAAACAGCCTCGACCCCATTGTAGGCCGTGAAAGAGAAATTGAGCGGCTTGCCCAGATTTTAAGTCGTAGAAAAAAGAATAACCCGATATTAATTGGTGAACCAGGTGTTGGAAAATCAGCTATTGCAGAAGGTTTGGCGTTGCGAATTGTTGGTAAAAAAGTATCGCGTATTTTATTTGACAAACGCGTGGTTAGCCTTGATATTGCTTCTATTGTGGCAGGAACAAAATACCGCGGGCAGTTTGAAGAAAGAATGAAAGCCATTCTGAATGAGCTGACCAAAGTAAACAATGTAATCCTGTTTATAGACGAAATTCACACCATAGTTGGAGCTGGTGGAGCAACTGGTTCGCTCGATGCGGCCAACATGCTGAAACCCGCGCTTGCACGTGGCGATATTCAGTGTATTGGTGCCACAACACTCGATGAATACAGACAGCATATTGAAAAAGACGGTGCACTGGAACGACGTTTTCAGAAAATAATGGTTGAACCCACTTCGGCTGATGAAACCGTTGAGATTTTAAATAATATTAAAAGCCGTTATGAAGACCATCACAATGTAAATTACACGCCAAAAGCAATTGAGGCTTGTGTAAAACTTACGGCCCGGTATATTTCAGACCGGTATTTGCCCGACAAAGCCATTGACGCGCTGGATGAAGCTGGTTCACGGGTTCATATTTCCAATATTAATGTTCCAGACCGCATTGTAAAACTGGAAGAGAAAATAGAACTTACAAAAGAAGAAAAAATAGCTGCTGTAAAAAGTCAGAATTTCGAGCTGGCAGCCAATTTCAGAGATAAAGAAAAAAACCTGCTTCAGCTTTTGGAAAAAGAAAAGGAAGCATGGGAGAAAGAATTGATAAATCACCGCGAAACCGTTGATGAAGAAAAGGTTGCAGAAGTGGTTGCCATGATGTCAGGTGTGCCGGTTCAGCGTATTGCACAAGCTGAAGGAAAACGCCTGATGAATATGGAAAAGGATTTAAAATCAAAGGTTATTGGGCAAGATGAAGCTATTCAGAAAATTGTAAAGGCCATTCAAAGAAATCGTGCCGGGCTGAAGGATCCGAACAGACCAATTGGCTCATTCATCTTTTTAGGACCTACCGGAGTGGGTAAAACCCAGTTGGCAAAAGTGTTGACGACCTACTTGTTCGACAGCCTCGACTCGCTCATCCGGATTGATATGAGCGAATACATGGAAAAATTTTCAGTTTCGCGTTTAGTTGGTGCGCCTCCAGGATACGTGGGTTATGAAGAGGGCGGACAGTTAACTGAAAAAGTTAGACGGAAACCTTATTCGGTTGTGCTGCTCGACGAAATGGAAAAAGCACATCCCGATGTATTCCATATCCTGCTCCAGTTACTTGATGAAGGCAGCCTTACTGACAGTTTGGGGAGAAGAGTTGACTTTAAAAATGCCATTATCATCATGACGTCCAATATTGGAACACGGCAATTGAAAGATTTTGGACGTGGAGTTGGTTTTACACTCACGAAAAACACTGAGTCTGACAATGAGCATGCGAAGTACGTTATCCAAAAAGCGCTTAAAAAAGCATTCGCGCCCGAATTCCTTAACCGTATTGATGATGTTGTGATGTTTAACCAGCTGGATAAAAAACACATTCACCAAATTATCGATATCGAAATTAAAGACTTGTACGACCGGGTTGAAGCTCTGAATTACAAGCTGAAAATTTCACCAGCAGCTAAAGATTTCATTGCTGAAAAAGGTTACGATCCGCAATTTGGCGCGCGGCCATTAAAACGAGCCATTCAAAAATATTTGGAAGATGAAATGGCTGAAATAATTATTAAAGCTTCCATAACCGAAGGTGACACTATTTCGGTTGGATTCGACAAAAAGAATGAAAAGCTTTTAATACGAATTTTATCGAGTAAAAAAGAGTTAAGTAAAAATTAAAAAAAAAGCCTGGGAAACCAGGTTTTTTTTATGGTTTGTATTGAATGGCAAAAAGACAGATATCGTCTGCCTGAGGATGATCGCCCTTGTAATCTTCCATTTCTTTTTCTAAGCTAATTACTATTTCTGCAGGTGAAAGATTGCCCAGTTTTTTTAATTTTTCTTTCAGGCGTTCGCTCCCGAATTGTATATTCTGTTCATTCAGTAATTCTGTAACTCCATCGGTATATAAAATGATTGTATCGCCTTTTTCAAGTTTAATTTTCGATTCTTTATATTCTTTTTCAGGATAGAGCCCCAGCGGAAGACCATGAGCAATATCCAGCTCTTTAATATTTCCGTCTGTTTTTAAAATGTACGGAAAATCATGTGCGGCATTACAATAATTCAAAATACCTGTTCTCAAATTTAAAACTCCAAGAAATAATGTCAGAAAATACTGATGATGATTACTTGTGCTCAATTCAATGTTCGATTTATTTACTATTATTTTTGAGTCAGTCACATTAGCTTTACTCCTGATAATTGTCTGTGCAACACTCATAAAAATAGCCGCCGGTATGCCTTTCCCTGAAACATCGCCAATGGTAAAAACCAGGTTTTCGTTATCAATAAAAAAGTAATCAAACAAATCTCCGCTAACTACCCGTGCTGGTTTGTAAATGGCGTATAAATCAATGTCAGTCCGGTTTGGAAAAGCCGGAAATTTAGTTTTTATCAAACCCATTTGAATTTCAGAAGCCTGCTGCAAATCCTGTTTCCGCCGTAAACTTTTCATCTCTTGTTCTTCGCTCACAGTCCTGTATTGTTCAAACCATTCTCTCAGGTATTCCAATGTATCGGAAACCATTTGTACCTCGTTGCTGGTGTTACTTTCGCTATAATTTTCACCCCTATAAAGCGTGAGTCTCGAGGTAACATCACTAAGTGGTTCAATTAACTTTTTCGTAATATAATAAATGATTAAATAGATAAACAGAATTCCAATTAATGCAAAAAGTATCATTCGGAAAGTAATCCAGTTTAACTCTTGAAAAAGTTCTTTGTATGGCAGAATAAAAATGAGAAACCATCTGTTTTCATTAACCGGTGTATAATAAACCCAGCTTTTTTCAAAATTAAGTATTTCAGGATAAACAATAGTTGAACCTGTTTGCCTGTTTTGTAAAATCTCATCGAGATTTATTTTTTTTCGATTAATTGATTTTGAAGGAAGAGAATAAACATTTTGTTTAAGAATCCAGTCCTCGTTAGGATGAGTTATGTAATCTCCTTTTTCAGTGATTAAAAATGCGTACCCTCTTTCACCAATTTCCATCTGGTTTATTGACTTATTTAGTTCGGTTAACGAAAGTTCACAAATTACATGTCCTAAATATATTTGCTGTTTATCGTGAGTAAAAGATTCAATGGGTGTATAAAAGGATACCACAACATTACCTTTTTCCTTGCAGCGGTAAGGTTCTGTCCAGCCTGAAACAGCAGATTTCGGAATGTTTTCAAATAACTCTTTTTCCTTTTGACAATAAAAAAATGGTGTCTTATTCTTTTTAAAAATAATATCATCTTCAGAATTGTTAAAAATATAGTAATAATGAAATGAAAGCGGAACCGACGAATCAATTTTTACATGTATCGCGTTCAGAAACGGGTATTCTTTAACAGCCATAGAAAGCAGCATTTCGGCATTATTGTTTTGGCTGTAATAGATGATTTGCTTGGCAATATTTTTAGCAACTTCATTTGTGGTCACTGTATTCTGGCTTACCAGTGAATTTACCTCCATGCTCATATTAATGGCATGATTTTCAATATTATCACGCAGTAATTTCCGGTTAAATAAATAATTTGCTGTTATAAAAGCAACAAAAACGGTAATTACGGCCAACGATATAAAAAGTATTAAACGATATGCTATCGACTTGTTGAACATTCCCTCTTATTCCCCTTTTAGATGTGATACAAGTTAAGGATTATATTTTAAAATAAATGTTTTTCTGTAAAATTTATCCAGGTGCGTGTTCCTTCAAAATTACATGTAAATGTTGCTAATTTAGCTGCTTGTTCCAGTGCTTTTTCGAAGTTAAAATTTAACTGCAGATAATAGTAACAGAAAGCGCCGTGTAAAAAGTCTCCAGCTCCAAGTGTATCGATCGTATTTACTGCTTCAACAGGTACTTCTCCCCCGCCCTTTTCATCCTGAAAAAGTAAGCTTTGGCCTCCTCTAGA
>JAZBNQ010000366.1:0-4219 GCA_036350775.1 Mariniphaga sp. | reverse complement strand
TACATGACTGCCACGGTGACCTACCGTCTGAAGCGCGACAGCATTTATCCTGCAGCGGTGGAAGATGTGACCGATGCAGTGGAATGGCTGTTTACCAACTCCGAAAAATTTGGGTTCGATCCCAATCGTATCGCCCTGGTTGGCGGCTCTGCAGGAGCACACCTGGCCATGCTGGCCGGTTACGGCTGGGAAAATCCGGAACCGCAGAATACTGGTGAAATATCGATACACCGTGTAAAGGCAGTGGTGGATATTTACGGTCCGGTGGATTTAACCACTGAATATGCGCAGAGCCAGCCGCTGGTGACCGGTTTCATTGGCCATGCGTATAACGAAAAACCGGAATTGTACCGGCAGGCTTCCCCCGTTTTCTGGCTGAATGATTCGTGTCCGCCAACCCTGATTTTGCACGGCACCTCCGACACGCTGGTGCCCGTAAGCCAGTCGGACACCCTGAAAAGCCGGCTGGATGAACTGGGCGTTCCTTGCGAATACTACCGGTTGCCGCTGTGGCCTCATTCCATGGACATCGCCAAACGGGTAAACGATTTTTCGCAGCAAAAAATGGAGTCGTTTTTTAAGCGGTATCTTTTGTAGCCAGCTCTGTCAGTCTTCCAGTGTGCACAGCTCTTGCTTCCCAACTTACTCACCTGGTGTTCCAAAGTCAGCAGGTGAACGCGCCACGTTTGATGGAAGTCAGAAAAGCCAAACAAATTAATGCTGATGGCGGATAGTGTTTTTCTATTGAGCTTGTAACTTCAAGTCATCAGCTCAATAGAAGAAGGATTTTAAAACGCCCACAGCAGACCAGATTAAATATATTTCAGCAAATTATGGAACTATAAAATAGAACGAATCGATTTGTTATTTATACAACACGACGGGGAAGCGGGGCAGGGTGATTGCCCTGGCTACCTCGAAAGATTTGAAAAAATAAACCGTTTATTTTTGGCAAATAGTTGAAAGCCAGACCAGCGGTGCTTCCAGGAAAGTCAGGACAAAATTGATCATTACAGAATTTTCCCTTGTTTTCGCCCGGGGTACCCCAACTGGGGAAATTTTTCAACAGGTGAAATGTGAGCAAGTATAGGAACACGAGACTTTCAGAAAACCAGATATATTAAATATAGTTTTTTGTTAAAACTTGTCAATAAGTTTTAATTTTTTCCTATTTGGTAAAAGTTGGAACAACGCTTGCGCTAAATATATCAAATGAAAGTAAAGGAATTGATTATGAAAAGATTAGTTATAATATTAGCATTAGTGGTTTCTGCCGGATTTGTTTTCGGCCAGAATCAGAAAGAGGATTCAACCTTAACCAAAAAAGAACGGAAGCAGGCAGAAATGCAGCAACGGTATTTGGAAACGAAATACATGTTGGAGAACAATAGTTTTGTGATTGAAACAGACTACCTGAGTGATCGATATGGCAACCGGGTTCCGGTTAGCTCAACCATTAATTTTGTAATGGTTGACGATTCAACAGGTGTTATTCAGATTGGCTCAAACCATCGTTTGGGAGCAAATGGTGTGGGTGGTGTAACCGCAAAAGGTGAAATTACCCAATATGAATTGACAGAAGATGAAGACAATAAATCGTTCTACCTGCACATGAGAGTGATGACAGCTATTGGAATTTACGACCTGGGTATCAACGTGAGCGGATACGGAAATGCCACTGCCCGTTTAACGGGTTTACGCGCCGGGCAGCTTACTTTCGCCGGTGATATTAAGCCGCTTGAAGAATCAATCGTTTATGAAGGGTATTCTTTGTAACAAACAGAAAATTCTCATAGCAACATACTGAATTTTCAAAATACAACATAGAACTGCGGGAGGAGATGAAAATCTTCTTCCGTTTTTTTTTGCCGAATTACACACGGCTGTGAATACCGACAGGTAAAAGGCGAAATTTTTGCCATTGAGGTAAAATAAGGCATATTTTGCTTCTTAGCAGGTAACTTAAAGTCACCTGCTAAATAAAAAAAAGAACTGACAGAAATGCCTTGGCCTGTTAAGGACTAACGTATGTTGGATCTACAGCACTACGGTAGTAGTGGCGAAAACCGACTACAGCTTCTGAAAGTTCTGGAACGCCAAGCATTACGTCACCCTCGGTGTAGTAGTCGCGGGAGTAATAGGTTTGTGTCGTACCTTCAACAAACTTTACGATTGACATACCGGGAGCGCTAAAAGGAGCTCCGTTAAATTCACCCGACATGGTCCACGTCGCCATATAGATATCGTCAGTTATGGTTTCGTCCTCAACGATCGTGTACAAATCTGACGATCCGGCAAAAAGCCGCCCCAGGAATACGGCCATAGTGTCTGGGCCGAAGATATTAACAATTGGGTCGTGGTACTGATAGTTGCTCTCCAGAAACGGAAGCACATTTGTCCAGTTTTCTGCATTGATTTCGACCAGTTGACGACCGACCTCAAGCTGATCATTGCTTATTTTATTTTGCGATTTCAACAGGTTACTTTTTGCACGTGCAGAAGGAGGAGGGAGTGGGCATACATAGGTTGGATCTACAGAACATCTGTAGTACATCCTGAAACCTCCAATTGCTTCATCCAACCCGGGAATGGTAGTCATGATGTCTCCCTCGGAATAGTAGTCTCGTTGGTAATACACCTGTGAAGAGTTGGGCAGGAACTTGAAGATTGAAATGCCCTTGGCCTGGTAGGGAACATCGAGGAAATCCCCTGACATGGTCCACGTTGCCGAATAGATGTCGTCGATGAGGGTTTCGTCCTCAACAGTTGTGACAAGGTTGGGCGAAGCACCTATGATGAGCTGATTGAGGAATGCAGTCATATCCTGAATTCCGAAGATGTCAACGATTGGATCGTGGTACTCGATGTCGTCCGTGTAGTATGGCAGGATTTCAGCTACGTTAGGCGCCTGCACTTCGAGCAGGGCACGTCCGATCTCGAGTCGCTCCTGACGGAGTTGGGTCGAATCGTCTTTATTACAGCTCTGTGCAATCAGGATAAAGACGATGCCAGCGAGCATGGCAAATGCTTGAATAAACTTTCTCATATATGTCCTCCTTCTAAGTTTGATTAATTGATGAAAAATTTAAAATTGTTGATTTCTGGAATACTAATATCTAATTTTTACACAATATAGTGCTATTGCTGTTAAATTAAACATTAATAGTGTAATTTTTAAAACTATTGAATTACACCTTAAAAAAAGACTTTTATGACTATTATTGGTTAGACTTTTTACGCCAGGCATTTCTGTCGTTGCGAATCTGTAACATGAAGTGATTTTAAATAGACGGATTTATAATCCTCATTCCTCTGCCCCCGGATTCTCCTCAATCATTTTCAGTGCCTCTTCCACAAAAATGTCACCGGTAAATTCGCCCAGCGATGTGCGGCTGATATAGTTGTACCGTTCGAAACTATTAAAATCTTCTTTTACCATGATGTACCCGAAGGCGTCGTTGGTGAGGCCAAAAAGGAAGGGCTGTTCGGTTTTCATGTTCCGTTTCAGGTAAAACCCTATGTTGGGCAGGGCTTCACCGGGAATAGTGAGCACCTGTGCCTGTCCAATATTGAGCAGGTTAATCTGGGTTGTAATGGTGCTGAAATCACCGTTCCGGTTGTCTGGATTTAAAAGCGGGGAGTGCTGAAAAACCCACTGCATTTCTTTTGAATCGATCGGAAATTCCACTGTTTTTGAAGTGCAGAATAATTTCGGGTTTTCCTGGAGCGGCGCCGGTTCAATAATGCGTAACGCTTCGTCGGCCATCAGGTGGCCAATACGGATGCACTCGTTCCAGTCGCTGGCTTCCTGCCCGTTTTCGCGGCGGTTATCGGCAGTGACCATGCCACCCTGCGCACTGTTCATAAAAATGGCCATGCCGCCGGCTTTGGCTTCAATCCGTTCATATAACGGCCCGCATAAATCGGGACTTATAAGTTTACTTTTGGTACCCAGAATTTCAGGATGCGTGGCATAATTCACCAGCGTAGCGATAGTTTTTCCTTTGTTTTCGCCCGATATGGCGATGGCCTGGATTACACCGCATCGCGGATCATACAATTGCGGGGCGTAATAATTGTAGGCGATTTTTCCTTTGACTTCAGCCACCGCGGTTTTCAGGGCTGCCGGTTCCAGTTTTGCAACGGCTTCGTTTACGGCATCGGCAATTTGAGCCACGCACCAGTCGAGGTATTCCAAATCGGCGCCGGTGTTCCCGTT
>JAZBNQ010000365.1:0-4139 GCA_036350775.1 Mariniphaga sp. | reverse complement strand
TTCAGGGACCCTCAACTTTAACGGATTTTGAACCGCTGGAACAGGTGCCCGGCCTCAATGCAGGCGGCTGGCACGATGCCGGTGATTACGATTTACGCGTGGAATCTCAGGCCGGAACAGTTTGGACACTGGCACTGGCTTACGAGGAATTTGGCGTGGACTGGGACCAGACCACCATCGACCAGCACAGCCGGGTGGTGGAAATTCACCTGCCCGACGGAAAACCCGATGTGTTGCAACAGGTTGAACACGGTGTGCTTTCCATTTTGGGAGGTTACCAAAACCTGGGACGGCTTTACAGGGGAATCATTTGCAACCATTTGCGCCAGTATGTTTTGCTGGGCGACGCCTCCGTTATGACCGACGACCTGAAGTACAATCCGAAACTGGCAGAAAACGAACGCACCGGAACCGAATCGGGGAAACCTGACGACCGGTGGGTTTTTACCGAGGAACATCCCGGGCACGAATATACGGCCATCCAGGCACTGGCGGCAGCAGCCCGTGTGCTGAAAGGATACAACGATACGCTGGCACAGCAATGTTTGCAGTCTGCCGAAGAGTTGTATGCCATGGAACGCAACAACTCAAACCGGTGGGCTTCTTCAAAAATTAATGCGGCCGTAGAATTGTTTGTTACAACCGGCTCTGCCAAATACAAAAACGATTTGATGGCGATGGAAGAGCAAATGGTGAATAACATGAGTTCTGTGGGATACATGGTGGCCCGGGTTTTTCATAAAATGGAAAACCAAACGTTTCGCGAAAAACTGGAACAGGCGTTTACCAAGTTGCAGGTTGATTTGGCTGCCCGGCAAAAGGAAAATCCTTTCGGGGTTCCTTATAATATCCGTATTTGGGGCGATGGCTGGGGCATCCAGCGGCTGGGTATGCAGCACTATTTTTTACATAAAAACTTCCCGCAGGTATTCGACGAAAGTTTATTGCTGAACGCCCTGCATTTTATGCTGGGTCATCATCCCGGCGAAAACACTTCGTCGTTTGCATCGGGTGTGGGTTCCCGTTCGTTACTGGTGGCGTATGGGGTAAACCGTGCCGACTGGTCGTTTACACCCGGCGGGGTGGCTTCAGGTACCGGAATTATCCGGCCCGATTTCCCTGAACTGAAAGTGTGGCCGTTTATGTGGCAACAAACCGAATATGTGATGGGCGGCGGCGCTACTCATTTCATGTTCCTTGCGCTGGCAGCCAATAAAATACTAAATGATTAAGGCTGTTTAGTATTTCGATGAAAATACTGGAATTGACAAATTTCAAAACTCAAAAAATTTTCAAAACTCAAATGTTTAATATCCAAAGGGTTTAAGGTGTTTTGGAATTTTATATTTGATGCCACTCTTAAAATTTAAAAGTTTAAGAAATGCCACAAAGTCACAAAAACACGAAGAATCAAAAAGAGCTTAAGATTCAGAATCTAATTTTTGTGTTCTCTCTGTGTATTAGAGTCTTAGTGGCAAAAATATACTTGCCGGAGTGGCGTCTTATTTGAAATTTATTTGCTATTTGTTGTTTGGATTTTTACAAGGACTTTTTGCCCGCATGGTATTGCTTTTCGGCGATGCTATCTATTTTTACTTAGAAGAATAAAGCCCTGTCCCATGGAATACCGACCAAAACCAACACAAGTGCCAGTCCAAACCAAACGGCTGCAGCGCGGTGTTTTTTCCATGGCACCTGCAATTTTTTCGATTTTGATTTTCCGATGTGAACAAAAACCAGCGCAATTACCATAATCAGAATGTGCTCGACTGCGTAAAACCGCAAATCGGCATTTTTCATGGCGGCGCCAAAATCGGCAAAGGCAGCTTTGGTAAACGGGCTCACAAAAGCGTATAAAATTAAACCAACCAAAAACTGGATGTCCATAAAAATGGTGAGCACCAGCCCGGTAATTTTATCGCGTTTGGTCCACTGTTTTTTACCGGCCCAGCCTGTAAGTGCAAACACCAGCGCCACCACCATCAATATTAAAACCAGCCAGCGAAACATGTTATGGGTGTGAAGTAATCCTGTGTACATACCAATCAGTTTAAAGTTTTTAGTGAAATATTTCAAGTTAAACACCTGTCATCCGTTTTGGTTTTTAAAATGAATTCTTTTTAGGGATAAAAGGAACCGTTCTCTCCGAAAAACACCGAAGGTATCCCTATGGGAGAAAGGTTCCCTATAGTAAACAAAGAATGGAACCTTCCCGAAACATTGTGGACAAGGAAATAGGCTTTCGGGAATTGGAAATCATAGTAATTTCCTAAGAAATACAGTTGCGGGCATAGGAAATATCTATGATGGAAAAGGAAATGGACTTTCGGGAATTGGAAATCATAGTTATTTCCTAAGAAATATAGTTGCTGGGATAGGAAATATCTATCATGGACAAGGAAATGGGCTTTCGGGAATTGGAAATTATAATAATTTCCTAAGAAATACAGATGCTGTTATTGTTCCTGCGGGCTTTTGAAATAGTAGTGTAGATTAAAGGAACCGTTCCTTTTTTTGTGGGAACGGTTCCCTTTGGTGGCACTAAAAAAAACTGCGATCAATGACCTGTCCAAAGTCGTTGGCGAATATTATGAAACAGCAGGTTAGCTGTTTTTTGGGGTTTTTAAGGCCCGTCGAAAAAAACCAGTCTATTTCTTTCCTGCCGGCGTGTTTTTGTAACAAAAGATTACTATTCTGAAACCCAACCATAAATTATTTTGTTATAAAAAAAATTAAATTTTAGAGTGACGAAGAAAAAAATGAAACAATTGACCGTGATTACTATTGTAATTTTAGTATTTACAACGATGTTTAATCTTGCTTATTCGCAAGAAAACCAATCTGATATTAAAATCACCGGGATATCAGAATTACAGAATTATACAGATTCTTTTATTAAGGGTGAAGTAATAAAAGTGCTTGACGAAGATGAATTCAGATTGGAAGACAGCAGCGGTAAAATCCGGGTGTACACTGGGTGGAAGAATACCAACCTTGTGAAAAAGGGAGAAAAAATAACCGTTAGGGGAGCGCTCGACCCTGGTATCATAAAAGAGTTTTATGCAACTGAAATTATAAGGGATAATGGCGAGGTAATAAGGCTAAAATCGGACGAATAAGGTATTAACATTGAAAATTCATTCAGTTGGAACACATCAAAAAACTCATTACAACCGTCGGCTTATTTTTGTTGATGGTAGGAATGCTGCAGGGGCAAACAACATTCTTAAACAGACCTTCGAAAACAGAAAGCGCAACTGTTTTGGAGAAAGGGGTATTTCAATTGGAAAGTGCCTATGAACTTGAACTAACAGGAGAATCTGATGAACGGGAAAAAGAAATACTATTTCCGGGAATTTTGTTGAGATACGGTGTTGGATGGGGTGTCGAATTGAGGTTTGCCAACCAATATGAAACGCTGATGGATGAATTTGGTACTGTTGATGGATTTTCAGATTTAAAGATTGGGACTGAAGTTCAATTATTTAAGAATAAGAATAAAAAAACTGAAGTTGCCCTCATGAGTTATTTGTTTTTGCCAACCGGAAGTAACGGGATATCAAATGAACGGACAGGAAACGAAACTTTAGCGCTTGTGTGGCACGGGTTGACTGAGAAAATAGGAATAGAATACAACATTGGATACAGTAATTTCGAAATTGATTCCGAAAAAGGCGATTTTGTTTACTCTTTTGTAACAGATTATGAGATAAATGACAAATCGGGTTTTTTTATTGAAACTTATGGAGAGTTTATTGAATTTGAAGAATTTGAAGCCAGTGTTGACCTGGGGCTTGCATATCAGTTTACTGATAATTTAGAATTTGAAATGGCAGCCGGCACGGGGATAAATCATAAAATGTTTTTTACATTGGTTGGTTTGAGCTGGAGAATAGGAAAGCAAGAGGATTAAAATATGCTGAAATGAACTTTTTTATGACGGGCAGATAACATTTTTTGGCCTGAATCGCATTAATCACGCATTAATAGAAATCCAAAATATAGACAATAATGCAACTGAAAGGAACCGTTTTTTTCTGAAAGAACAGTTCCCTTTAGAACACAAAAACCAGCAATAAACAGGACATTGTGCGGCGTGCAAAAATTGGTAATGAATACCTTAGTCACCTGGAATATTC
>JAZBNQ010000364.1:0-2193 GCA_036350775.1 Mariniphaga sp. | reverse complement strand
CGTTTTTACGAAATAGTGGAAGTGCCCAACTCGAGCCTTATCGGTGCCGGGATTGCTGCAATTGTGAACTAAAGTTCCACCTTGCCTTCATTAAAAGGGAGGGAAAAAAGACTATTTGTGACGAGCTAGGTTTTGGTGTTTTTAAGTTGGAAAAAACTGCAAAAACTCCAAAACCTTTTAAATTGAATTGATTCCTTAGTCAAAAATTTATAAATCTAAACCATGAAAAACCTGACTTCTTTCCTCCTGATTCTATTCATAACAGGTTCAGTTTTTGCACAAAATGAAGGAAAAGTAATAAACCTAAACGGCAGTTGGGATTTTGAGCAGACAAAACAGGCTTTTCCTCCAAATGAATTCACCCGGAAGTGCCCGGTGCCAGGCCTGATTCACCTGGCTGAACCCCGGATTGAAAGTTATGACATGCTATTCAAAAAACCAGAACAAACTGTAAGCGAGGAAGCGTCGGATTATCGGGAACTGAGTTATGAACCACGTTACAGTTGGTACCGTAAAAAGGTTTTTATCCCTGAAGACCTGAATGGTTCGGAAGCCATGTTATCCATTCTCAAAAGTAAATATGTAACGCAGGTTTATGTAAACGGAATGGATGTAGGACAGTCGGTTTCCTGCTATACTCCTATTCATTTGAAAATAACACATGCTTTAAAATTTGGAAATGAAAACGAAATCCTAATCCGGGTGGGTGAACGCATCTGGCTTCCTGCATGGACTGCCGGCAGCACCGATAAGGAAAAAGCAAATTACATTCCCGGCATCTGGGACGATGTGCTGCTTTCTTTTTCTGGCAAACAAAAAGTGCTGAAAAAGCTACTATTACCATCGGTTAAAAACGAAAAAGTAACCGTAAAACTTTTGGTTCGTAATTTTTATCCACAACAGGTAATGTATGGCGACCCTATGCAGGATAAGGTAAAAGCTGAAATTGCAATCAAAGAGTGGAAATCAGGAAAAGAAATCGCCTCCGGAATTCTTGAAGGTGAAACAACCCGCGATAACGAAACACAACTGGTAACCGAAATTCCATTGGAAAAATTTCAGTTGTGGTCGCCTGAAAACCCGTTTTTATACCAAGCTGAAATTAAACTTTACGATGGGGAAAAACTTTCGGATATTTCAACTGCCCGGTTTGGAATGCGTGACTTTGAACGACATGGAAAATTCTTTTACCTGAACGGTGAAAAATATTACCTGCGCGGAAGCAATATTACTTTACACCGGTTTTTTGAAGACCCCGACTGCCAGAATCTTCCATGGGACCGTGAATGGGTGAAAAAAATGCTGATCGACGACCCGAAAGCCATCGACTGGAATGCCATGCGTATTTGTGTAGGAATTGCCCCCGATTTTTGGTATGATTTAGCCGATGAATTCGGAATGGTTTTTCAGAATGAGTGGCTCTACTGGCAAAACCACGGCTGGGACGAACAAATCCGGGAAGAGTTCACCGACTGGGTTTGGAACGACGGCAATCATCCCAGCATTGTTATCTGGGATGCCATTAACGAAAACTGGAACAACTACATTGGAAACATCCTGATTCCGGAATTACAACAACTTGATCCAACCCGGATTTGGGATGCCGGGTACATGCAGGAAACCGAATTGGCAGGCGTCGATCCGATGGACGAACCTCATCTTTACCGTGCAGGCTGGCATTTAATTCAGCAGGAAAATCCTTACGAATACCTGAAAAAAAATCCTTACCGGCTGGGAAAAATGGACGACTGGGAGCCCGGACACTTAAAGTATCTGGAAGCTTCGGCCACGCAACTGGTAAACGAATACGGCTGGAACTGGCTCTGGCGCGATGGTCGCCCGGCCAAACTCACCAAAAATATGTACGACAGTTTGCTGGGAAAAGATGCCACTCCTAAACAGCGCCGTGAAATGCAGGCTTACTGGCTAAGTTGTGAAACCGAATGGATTCGCGCCGAAAGAACAATGGCCGGAGTACTTTCATTTTGCCACCTGACCAATAATTATGGTTATACCGGCGATTGGTATATCAATCACATTAAGGATCTTGAACCTGGAATTTCGTTAAAATGGTTCAAACATGCATTTGCACCGGCCAATGTTTTTATTGATTTGGCCGACCAACGGTATTTTCCAAACGGTTTTTACCAACCGGGCGAAAGGTTGGTTTTTAACCTGGTGGGAATAAATGAT
>JAZBNQ010000363.1:0-3421 GCA_036350775.1 Mariniphaga sp. | reverse complement strand
TTGTACATATCCCAGTATTTTTTGGGCGCGTTAAACGGCAGGTGAGGCTTAAAAAAACCGACACCCAGAAAGAATGGTTCCTCTTTTTTGGCCAGTTCCCTAAGTTTTTCCATGGCTTGTTCTGCAATTAATCCATCGGGATAACCGGTATCAGGCACATCGGCCATTTCGTAAGGTTTTACCTGGCGGTTCATACTTTGCCGGTTTTCGCCGTCGGCATAACCAAAAAAGGCATTCCAACCCGTACCCCATTTTCCTGGATTCAGCAACATTTCATCCCAACTGTGTGGCAGTTCGTATTCGGTTCCCACAGGATCGGTGTAGCCATACAACAATCCGTCAACGTAATGACTGATTTTTCCAATGCCCACAGTATAATAACCATTTCGGCGTAAATGATGGATGAAGGTTTCGGGTGTTTCGGTTTCGGGTTTTCCTGCTATTAAATTGTGGCAGGCTTCATTGCTCAAGTGCCCTTTTGTTTTGGGCAACATGCCGGTTAGCAAACTGTACCGCGATGCGCCGCAGGTGGGAACCTGCACAAAATGATTGGTAAACACTGCACCGGTTTCTGCCAGCCGGTCGATGTTAGGCGATTTAATGTAGTTGTTTCCGTAACAACCCAGTTCAGGGCGAAGGTCGTCAATGGCGATGAAGAGGACATTGGGGTGTCTGTTCTGATTTTGTTTTTGATCTATATTATCAGCCTTTGAACATCCAAAAATTCCACTGAGCAAAAAAAGCGAAAATAAATAAACCATTTTTTTCATATTTAAGATTCTAAAATAAAAGAAAAAACCGTCCGCATCAAATGCCGGGCGGTTTTTTAACTAAACTAAACCTATGAAACAATCTAATCCTCTTCTGTAATTTCAGTTTTTGGCGGAATATTGTTTTCTGCGCCCGGATAACCAAGATTTTGATTAATTACACCTCCCGGATTATCATCAATTACATCTTGCGGGATAGGCCACAGAACATGATGCGGTCCAATTTTAAATTCATTTGACCCCCAGGAATAACCCGCATTGTAGAAGTTATTCTTTTCAACCACTCTGTCATATAAATAATTATTCTCATGAAAAGTTTCCAATGAATAACCATTCATATTCTTTTCTGCCATCACAAACGAAATTCTTGTTAATACACCTTTACGTGTTTCCTCTGCGTACAATTCTCTTACACGCTCATCAAGTATATATTCCAGGGTGACATCGGCAGGATCAACAGGCGGGGCAAGTGCTCTTTCTCTGACTTTATTTATGTCGGAAGCTGCGTTTGTTTTATCATTTTTCCACCAGTAGGCTTCTGCCCTAAGCAAATAGGTTTCGGCAAGCCGAAATACATACCAATCGCTATGTCCTCCATAGGGTTGATCTGGCCGTTCTTCATCCTCTACATATATTTTATAATGTGGCCAGGGAAACCATGCCTGGAAAGTATCAATCGGATTTGTATAATCTTTAACAACGGGCTGACCATAATATGCAGAAGCAGGATTATTATGCAATACTTTGCTCATGGGCATCCAATTCGTATCCGGGTCATGCCTTAAATCATCACCACAATCCTTCCAAATTTCATAATTTACATAATTGCTTGGCCGTGCATAGGCAACACCCCGACCTAGCGTGATTACCTGCCAGTTGCCACGTGCATCTGTGCACGCTGCTTTTCCATCTGCATCTTTTAAATAAATACGATGCCACCAGAGTGGCGCATAATTTCTCATAGAGGTTGTTCCTCCATTAACTTCTGCGCCTGGATAACCATATTTGTCCTGAACTACCAAAATTCCTTCCTTATTTGTTGCAAGGCTTTTATTCTCCTTTTGATGCAGATCCCAAATTACATTGAATGTATTATCACCGGCAACTTTACCAAATCGCTCGGTCATCAATGAATGAATTCCACCATTAATAACGGCACTTGTTGCTGTAATTGCGCCATCAAAATTCCCATTTGCCAGATAAACTTTAGCCAATAAATGGTTTCCTGCAGCCCGGTTTACTTTGCCAGGATCTACAACTTCGGGCAACCATTGCACTGCAAATTCCAGGTCGGATTGAATTTTATTCAGAATAGTTTTTCGTGAATGTGTGAAAAAATCAATCTTGGGTTCTGTAAATTCCCTATTCAAAAACGGAACATCTCCAAATTGGTGCACCAACCGGTAATACCAGTAAGCTCTATGAAAATATGCCTCACCCAGAATTTCATTTTTATCTTTTTCACTTGTCCATTCAGGATCATCAATCCTGGAAATAATTACATTCGCACTTCTAATTTGATTGTACCCAACATTCCAATGTGTGAAGAAATCATACTGACCGGTTCCTGTCGGAGTAACCTGTGTGAAAAAATTGTGCGTTGCAGAAGTCTGTTTATTGCCTGCAACAGCACAATCTGACGTAATCAGTTCATTTGTTAATTCGTTTGCAGAACCATAAAAATCGTGACGCAAATTTTTGCGCAATGTTAAAAGAGCTGCATCCATTCCTGCTTTATCAACAAAAACGCTTTCTGGCAGAAAAATAGAAAGTGGTTTAGGTTCAAGATATTCTTCGCTGCATGAAAAAGCTGCTATAATGAATACGCTCAATAAAATATATCTAATTATCCTTTTCATATCATTTCAAATTTAAGGTTAAACTATAAACTTACGTTAATACCAATGCTTGAATATTTGGGCATTCGGGTAGTTCCCGATTCCGGATCGTAATGTTCCCATCCTGTAATGGTTAGTAAGTTCCTGAAATTAACGAACACTTTCAATTTTTGGATTCTAAGTTTTGTTAATTTCGATTTAGGTACATTATAGGCAAGCGAAACATCTTGTAAACGCAAAAACGAACGATTTTCCCACCATGTAAATCCTGGTGAGTCAGTATCAGAGTTCAATCGGGCATAATCGTTAATTGGGTTATCTTTTGTCCAGTATGGCCTGTACATTCTGTTTCGACGTTCAAAATCAGAATTTGAACCTGAATTTCTATGCAGGTTATTTGCACCATAAAATCCCAGATCGGCACGAATAAAAGCGGAGAGTTCAAAATTCTTGAAAAAGACAAGATCGTTTCTAAATCCTATGCGGTATTGTGGTCTTCTGTATCCCTGGAAAATTTTGTCATCAGTTGGAGTCAAAGTACCATCATCATTTTGATCCTTCAACTTAACATCACCGGGTTGTTTTCCGTAAACAGCCGCCTCTTCTTCTTCGCTAAGTTGCCAAATTCCCAGAATTTCATAATCCCAGATTCTATCCAAAGATTCACCAATAAACCAGCCATTTCCTATATCATCTGCTTCTCTCTGTCCAATTACATTGCCTTCTTCATCAAGTTCATCAATCATTTCACCATATAAGTGAACTATTTTGTTGCGGTTGAATGAAAAATTCAACGTAGAATTCCATTTGATA
>JAZBNQ010000362.1:0-2386 GCA_036350775.1 Mariniphaga sp. | reverse complement strand
CTCACCCAATCCGAGATAATCGGGTAAAACTGCAATGTAACCGTCCATGGCCATTATCCAGCCAATAATCGATTCCAAACCTTCCAGGCCCGAAGGTGCTTCTGCATCGCTGGTCAGTGTGCCATGCAGGTAAGAGAATACCGGCACACTGGTAACTTGCGGCACCGCCGGTAAAAACACCACACCCGATGCAACAGCAGAATTGCCTTTTCCATCAATGGTGTTGTAAAAAATTTTAACAGCATTTACGCTGTAATTTCTGTAAGTGAACAGATCTGTTAATGCAAATGCAGTTTCATCCATGTTTAACTGCAGGTTCAGCATAATCTGTTCCGGAGTATAAGTTGTCAGGGGAATTGCTTTTACCAGGCTTCCGGGTTGTCCAAACACATTCATTTGGAGCGCCAGAAGCAAACCGAAAAATAACGAAGTAAATTTTTTCATGGCGCTAACTTTTAGTTGATTTTTAATGATATAAGTTACGGCAAAAATTGAAAAGTTGTATTCTGGTTTCGCTTTAAAATTACTGGTAGGGGTTTCTATTTTATCTTATTCAGTTTGCAGTTTCAAAATCATAAATAGCAGTTTTTGAATAAATTTTAAAAACTGACAATCCTGGTCAGTTAATAACCAGGCGTCCAGCCCGCAATGGCGGCTACAATAAAAATCAGGTTCAGGAACCAAAACCACCAGTTTAAACTTTCTATGTTGATTTTTGAATTCATGGTTTTGTGATTTTTCACATGTTAAATACCTTTTAAAAATACTGGTGCAACAGGATTATTAACATTTATAAAAAGTGCTGTCCAACCCGGCAAGACGTTCACAATAAAAATTTAGGATACCTGATTTGCTGCTTTGTTTTTTTAAAACTCACCTTGTTCAAATTTTTTTGATTTAATGAATAAAGTGTTTCATTACAGTTAATTATTGCTGCGAAAGTTCGGCCAAAGCCGGTTCCAGATCGAACCCTATTTTTCCTGCAATGCAGTTCAGTGCGGCAGCAATATGATTCACCTCAATGGTGCAGTGTCCGTAATTTTCCACATCAATACGGCACAATAAATCGCTGCTTTGAGGAAAAATTTTGGAAGCATATCCTTCCTGGTGCCAGAAAGGCGTGACATGGTCGCCGGTGGTATGAATAATAGCCAATGGCACCGCAATTTTCCCTGTGGTTTCGTATTGCTTTACAAAATTAGTTGCCCGCTTATAAGAAGGCGCCTGAATGCGTTCCACTCCACCGTTGAGCGCCTCATCATCCAAAGAACCTTCATAAACTTTTCCTATGTTGGAAAATGGCACGCCTTTCATTCTTTCAATCACATCGTTTGTAAGCATAATGTTGTACCTCAACAATTGTATTGCAGTAATTCCCATGGTGTACGGGTCAGGTATGCCTGAAATATCCAGACCTGCACATGTCAGGAGTTGAGTCACTCTGTTGGGAGGGGGAATCATTAACTCACTCGTTATAATTCCACCAAGTACAGTTTGTAACCCAGCAAACGCCCATGCATCCATTGTACTTTGCGGAACTCCTTCCGGGCTTCCAAGATCTATTCCATAGAACTCCAGTTCAGGTTTAAAAAAATAGTTAAACAGCACATGGAAATCGCCATTGTGTTGCAGTTGATGAGCAAAGCTGCCAATGGGGCCGCAAATGGAAATGCCACCGTCAAATAATTGCGGGTATTTTTCAATGGTTTTAACGGTCACCAGCCCGCCTTCCGAAGGTCCTCCAAGGATTAAATAATCGGGTGGATAATACTCGGGATGATCCAAAAAGAATTTTTTTACAACAATGGTCAATTGTTGAATATCCTTTATGGCGTCTAAAACAACCAGCCCGTTGTCGCGGTAACTGGTTGTTGCATATCCCATTCCCATACCTTTAATAATCTGTTTTACACTTACCGGTATCGTTCCGATAACATCATCGGGAAATTTGATTTCTTCATAAGGACAGGGATCGGATAAACCATGAGCGTAAAATACCATCACCCTGGGTATTCCCAGTATGTATTCTACATTGTTCCAAAATTCAGGTGGACCAGGCAACGATATCTGCCATAACCCGCCTTTGTAATCCCCGCAGAAATCACCTTCATCACATGGAATTTCATTGCTTTTCAGCAAATATGGATGCGCTGCATCAGAAACTGGATCAGAAAATATCTCGTCTTGCTGACAAGATATTGCTGATAACAAAAGGACAGAAATTACGAAAAGAAAATCTCTGCCTGCATGTGTAAAGGATTGTTTTTCATTTTTTCTCATGACAATTGATTTTGCATTAATCACAAATTGCAGACAAGTTAAACAGCAGGCAAATAACAGGTATCCTAAATTATCATACGTTTAAAATTTTTTATACGAATATTTT
>JAZBNQ010000361.1:0-8924 GCA_036350775.1 Mariniphaga sp. | reverse complement strand
GGTGAATCCACATGGTGGTCCGTGGGCGCGCGATTACTGGGGATTCAATCCTGAAGTGCAGTTTCTGGCCAACAACGGGTATGCTGTTTTGCAAATGAATTTCCGAGGGTCCACCGGCTTTGGCAAGGAATTCTGGGAAGCTTCCTTTAAACAATGGGGACGAACGATGCAGGATGATATAACCGATGGCGTAAACTGGCTCATTGAACAGGGCATTGCCGATCCCGAACGTGTTGCCATTTATGGAGGCAGTTACGGAGGATACGCAACACTTGCCGGCCTTACGCTGACTCCGGATTTATACGCTGCCGGAGTAGATTACGTGGGCGTTTCCAACCTGTTTACTTTTATGAACACCATTCCGCCTTACTGGAAACCCATGCTCGATATGTTATACGAAATGGTTGGAAATCCGGAAACCGACAGTTTATGGCTGGCTGAAGTTTCACCCGTATTCCATGTGGATAAAATTCAGGCTCCGCTTTTTGTTGCCCAGGGCGCCAACGACCCGCGAGTAAACAAAGCCGAATCGGATCAGATTGTGGATGCATTGGAGGAACGCGGCATCGATGTGGAATACATGGTAAAAGATAACGAAGGCCATGGATTCAGAAACGAAGAAAACCGGTTCGATTTTTACCGGGCCATGATTACTTTCCTCGACAAACATTTGAAACCGGCTGAGGAATAAATGTTGATTTCAGAATGAAAATCACCGGACAACTTTAAAAAATACCGGTGTGCAGTCAACTCAAAGCTGTCATTTCGGCGAAGAATGAGGAGAAATCTCTCTAAAAGAAACAGATTTCTCAGTCATACCTCCTTCGAAATGACAGCTTTCAACATTTGACCATTGACAAAAGTCATCCGATTTTTTTTATGGAATGACCAACCCATCCCGTTCCTGAATATGCCTTCTCATCTTTGCCGAAAGTTCTTCAACCAGCTTTTTATTTTCTGGTTTTTCCGAAATGTTTACTGTTTCTTCCGGGTCTTCCGTCAAATCATACATCATCCGGGCTGTTACTTTTTCGGTTTGGTCGCTGAACCATTCGGTATAGGTATGGGTTTTTGTGACCACTGTTTCACCCCTAATCCAGCGGCAAAAAACTTCCTCTTTCCATGGCTGGTTGGGATTTTCGGCCAGTGGCACAAAACTTTTACCTTGCAAATGAAAAGGTTTTTCCAATCCGGCCAGTTCACACAACGACGGATAAATATCTACATATTCCACCAAAGCATCCGTTTTAAGGTTCTGTTTTTTTTCCGGCGCCCGCAAAATAAGGGGCGTGTGCAGAACCTTTTCAAAGTTGCAATGTTTACACCAAAGATTATGTTCGCCCAAATGCCAGCCGTGGTCGCCCCAAAGAATGACAATGGTATTTTCGGCCAGGCCAAGGCGTTCCAGTTCATTCAGTACCTTGCCAATTTGTGCGTCGGTATAACTTACACAGGCATAATAGCCGTGAATCAACTTTCGCATAAATTCTTCATCGAGCGGTCCCTGGTCAGGCACATCGGTATAGTTTCGCAATTCGCCAAAATTGTGCATGCTCTCGTCCGGCGCGCCGTAGGGTTTTTTCATATTATCAGGGAGTTTAATCTCGTTAAAATCATACAAATCCCAGTATTTTTTCGGCGCATTAAACGGAAGGTGCGGTTTCAGAAATCCTACTGCAAGGAAAAAAGGTTCACCTGAATTTCCGAATTGCCGCAGCTTTTGCACAGCCTCATCTGCAATCATTCCATCAGGGTAAATGTGGTCTGGTGCATCGGGCCATTCAAACGAAGGACCATTTATTCCTGCACCTCCAGGGCGGGGCTCAATTTGCTTGTGCGATTCAGGCAAAACATAGGCTTGCCAGCCCTGCCAGTCGCCTTGCGGTGACCAGGGTGTTTCGCTCCAGCTTCCTTTACCGTCATTTTGGTGATGGTAAATTTTCCCCAAAGAAACAGTTGTGTACCCATTGTTTTTAAAGTGCATGGGTAAGCTCACCACTCCCGGCACATCTTCATCCTGCCGGCAACTGTAATTCAGAAAACGGGCACGGTTTGGCCTTATTCCCGACAATAAACTGGCCCGTGAGGCGCCGCAAACCGGAATGTTGCAATAGGCCCTGTTAAAAGTCAGACCTTGTTCAGCCAGCTTATCGATGTGGGGTGAATGAATATACGATTTTCCATAACAACCTAATTCGGGTCGCAGGTCGTCAACCGCAATAAATAAAACATTGGGTTGATTTTGTGCATGTGCCAACCCTGCAAATATCAGGGCAAATACAGCAGCAGTAAACAGATTTTTCATTTTTGCTGGTTTTTAGATTTGAAAACAAAGCTATCAGAATTTTTTCGTTTCCGGTAAAATCAATCTTTGGTTTTTTTGAAAAGAATACAGAACTCCAAAATGATGGGCAAATGAACAATTTGCCCTTTAAAATTGCTCATTTGTAAACAAATTAAAATATTTCAAAATGAATTCTTTAAAACCATTATTACTCGTTGCAGCTTTATTTAGTGTGTTGGCAGGTTCTGCCCAGGATTTATCGAAACACAAATGGGAAAACAGGCTGATTTTAATACTGACTACCGACGAAAATAACTCTGCTTTTCAGTCTCAGTTGGCCGAGTTCAGGAAAGATTTAACCGGTTTAAAAGAACGAAAATTAATCATATACCAGGTAATGCCCGGAGAATATAAAACCGGACTGGATGGCACAAACAAAAAAAAGTCGGGGCGTTTGTATAATGAGTACAAGAAAACCGATTCCGGGTTTGAAGTTATTTTACTGGGCCTGGATGGTGGAATAAAGCTTCAGCAAAATGAATTGCTGAATTTGGAAAAATTATATGCCACCATCGATGTGATGCCAATGAGGCGCAGAGAGTTGGAAAGAAAAAACCAGCAATAGAAAACGTAACTGCCGGTAAAGGATTGCACCTCATGTAAAATTAAAGCGAACTGCGCTGTATAAAAACAAACGGACTTTTAATCCTTCTGAAATCGCCGGACAAAATCATTTCGGCTGCAGTTCGGCCAATTTCATCGTGGTTGGTAGAAATGGTGGTAATTCCGTTCTCCAGAATTTCCTTTACCGGGTTCTCATTATAGGAAACCAATCCCACATCCTTACCCAGATTCCACTTTTCTGCCCGGCATATTTTAATAAACCGGTATAAATCGTCATCAGAAATAATTACATAAGCTTCCCCTTTTTTGACATCTTCACGCGAAAGCTGATCAATCACTGAAAATTCAAGGCCATTCACCTGGCAAAAAATCTGAAATCCCCGGATGATATAATTTGAATAATACTGATCGACAGGGAAAACCAGGTTAATTTTGCTGTATTTCCGGATTAAACCCAAACCTTCACTCAGGGCCGACTGGATATCTTTTTCATATTCCTGGAAAACAATCGGATAATCATTCAGGCTTGCCAGATTGCGATCGACAATTAACACCTTCTCTTTTGGAATAGTGCGTATGACGCTGGCTACGTCGGCATGTTCATCTTTAAAATGCGGAAGAATAACAAAGTAATCGTATTTGGAAAGGTGGTTTTCAATAATGTTTTTAAATTGCTGTAAATCATAGTTGTAAATAAAAACATCGGTTATTGCTTTGCTTCCCAGGGTTTCTATAAAAGAATAATACAAACTTCGTTTATAATTACTGAGTTTGTTGAAAATGAGTGCTACTTTTATTTGCTTTTGCACATTTGTCTGATTCACATAATATCCTTTCCCCCTTACCGACGAAAGAATACTTTTTTCCCGCAGAAAAACGTATGCTTTTTCAACGGTATCGCGCGACAAGAGCAATTCTTCACTTGTTTCATTAATAGAAGGTATCCTTTGGCCCTGTTTGAAAATTCCGGATTCAATATCCGAAACAATAAGGTCAACTACCTGTTTATATTTTGGAACTTCAGACTGATGGTTTATTTTTAAATAATTGTTCATTTTTCTAATGAATTAACAACAAAAGTATAAAGTGTAAGGCACAATTCCATCCAAAACAAAATTTAAAAAATTTGCCTGAACTTTTCAAAAAGATATTCGTTCAATTGACTGAACATTAAAAACGAAGATAATGAAACATTTGTTTGTTCTTTTTTTAGTACTTGGATTATTTGCATGCAGCCAGCAGCAAAAAAATGATGCAGAAAAACTTGCCGCTGATACCGATAACGGTGGCATAACATTGCCCGAAGGATTTTCGGCACTGGTAGTTGCCGATGAGATTGGCCGTGGAAGACACATTGCAGTAAATAATAACGGCGACATTTATGTTTCATTAAGAGATAACGACCAAAACAAAGGCATTGCCTGTTTGCGCGATACAACGGGAGATGGCCGTGCCGATATTATTGAATATGCAGGTGAACACACCGGAACAGGAATAAAACTGCACAATGGGTACCTCTATTTTGGTTCTGATACGGCTGTGGTTCGCTACCCCATACAACCCGGCGAACTGTTGCCCGGGAAAAACTGGGAAATGATTGCCCGCGGTTTTCCTCAGGAACGGCAGCACGAAGCCAAACCCATGGAATTCGACGGACAGGGAAATATGTACGTTACAGTGGGTGCACCGTCAAATGCCTGCATGGAACAAATGCGGACCAAAGGCTCTCCGGGCATGGACCCCTGTCCGATTCTGGAATATGCCGGCGGAATATGGAAGTTTAATGAAGATACACCAAACCAGGACCAGTTGACTGACGGAGTGCGTTATGCCACCGGAATCCGCCATGCCGTAGCCACAACCTGGAACAAGCAGGTAAACGAGCTTTATGTGGTGCAACATGGCCGCGATCAACTCAGCCAGTTTTTCCCTGAAATGTTTAATGCACAACAAAATGCCGAATTACCGGCAGAAGAATTTTTAATGGTTACTGAAGGTTCAGATTTTGGCTGGCCCTATTGTTATTACGATCAGTTTCAGGAGAAAAAGGTACTGGCTCCGGAATATGGAGGAAATGGTGAAATGGTGGGCCGGTGCGAAAATAAAACGGATCCCATTATGGCTTTCCCCGGGCACATCGCTCCAAACGATTTGCTGTTTTACACCGGCGATATGTTCCCCGAAAGATACAAAAACGGAGCTTTTATCGCCTTCCATGGTTCATGGAACCGGGCGCCCGAACCCCAATCGGGATATTTTGTGGTATTTGTGCCGTTTGATGGCGCATATCCCTCGGGCGACTGGGAAATTTTTGCCGACGGTTTTTCCGGTGTGGAAACCATTAACAGCACCCGCGATGCCGAATACCGTCCGTGCGGACTTGCTCAGGGACCCGATGGATCATTATATGTGGTTGACAGCAATAAAGGAAAAATCTGGAGAATAATTCATTCATCATAAAAAAACAAAAATCGAGAAAAAATCATGAGAATCAACGGAATCCTTTTTTTACTGCTGGTATTTTTACTCAGTTCCTGTGGCGGACGAAAACAAAACGCACAGCAACAAACACAAACACAAACTCCGGCAAGTACAGAAAAATCTGATGAAATGGCCAACCACCCGGGCAAGAGGGTTTACGATTCGGTTTGCCTGGCCTGTCACATGGCCGACGGATCTGGCGTTCCGGGAATGCATCCGCCGCTTATTCAAACCGATTGGGTTAACGGAGATAAAGCAAGGCTGATTGAAATTACCTTAAACGGTATGAGCGGCAAAATTGAAGTGAACGGAGAAACCTACAACAGCATTATGCCGCCACACTCCCACCTGAGCGACAAACAGATTGCCGACGTGCTGACTTACATCAGGCAAAGTTTTGGCAATAACGCCAGCGAGGTAACGGCACAGGAAGTGCAACAAGTAAGGAATAAATAATAAAATACCTGAACAAGCCGGAAATTACAATTGGCAAAAAATAAATGGATATCATTGTAAATACTTTAATATTTTAATGGTTGTACGCCGGTTCATACGGCGCCCTTCAGGAGTATCATTTGTGGCAACGGGCCGGTTTTCGCCATAGCCATTCCATTGCAGCCGCTTTTTATCGATTTCATTTAAAACCAGGTATTCAACCACCGAACGGGCACGTTTTTCGGAGAGTATCCGGTTTTTTTCTGCAAGACCGGTATCATCGGTGTGCCCCTGAATTTCAACATGAAGTGTTGGATTTTCTTTTAAAAATTTAAGCAGGCTATGAAGTTCCGGTTCCGATTCATTCAAAATCCGAAACGAGTCGGTTGCAAAATAAATGTTGTACAAATTCATTTCTGCGCCTGCCTTAACAGGTCTCAAAGCAATTTCAAGTTCATACGGATTGTAAAACTGCCGGGGTTTTCTCAAATCGAAGGTGTTGGAATAAAAGAGGTAACCTGCTTTTGCAACCGAAAATGAAAAATTATTTCCGGTTGGAAGGCAAAGTAACAATTCACCATTTGTACCGGTAATTTCCACCCGTGATAACTCTTTAGAATTTGTAAGGTTAACGAGTTCTACGTTGGCTTGTACCGGCTTTTTAGTTTCGGCATCAAAAACAATTGCTTTTACATATGTTGCCGGCTGTGGCCTTACAGATTCATCAAGTTCAAAAGAATAGATGTCGAGACCGGTTAGACTATCGCGGGCCGATGAAAAAAATGCAGTAAGGCCGTCAGCGCTGATATACAACCCCTGCTCATCGTTCAATGTATTAATGGGATAACCAAGATTCCGGGGAGAAGAAAAAGCAGAATCGCCCAAAATTTCTGACACAAACAAATCGAATCCACCCAACCCAATGTGCAAGTCGGAAGCAAAATAGAAACTTTTATTTCCCGCATGAACAAAAGGCGAAGTTTCATTGCCTGGCGTATTTATTTTGTCGCCAAGGTTCACCGGAGTTCCCCATTTTATCCGGCCATTATTTTCTATTGCAAGCAACTCGACCCGCCAAATATCTTTTTCCCCTTTTCCTCCCGGCCTGTTGCCCGAGAAATAAAGAAACCTTCCGTCGGAAGAAATGGATGGTTGTGCCTCCCAGCTTGAAGTATTCACCGGTTTCCCTGCATTTACAGCCTTACTCCAGCGTCCGTCTTTGCGCACCGAGTAATAAATATCGCAGCTTCCCATACCACCAGAACGGTTGCAGGCAGTAAAAAACAACAAATCGCCATTAACTGAAAGTGTTTGTGCCCCTTCATTTTCATGCGTATTAATTTCATAAATGGGAATTGCTCTCTGCCAGGTATTTTCAATAAATTCAGAAGTATAAAAATCTTCTTGAGGCTGATATCCCGGCTTTTTAATTAAACGCGTAAATATAAGTTGTTGCTGATCAATGCTCAGACTTGGCCAGTATTCATCTGACGCACTGTTTACAGTTTCGGGAAGCTTATCAGGATAAAAACTCACAGGATTTTGAATCGCGTTAAGGGCAAAAATGCAGCTTTTAATTTTTTGTTCCGCCTCACGTTTCCGTTCAGCACTCATATTTTCATTTTTCATATAATCCTGAAAGTGCGGCAACGCTTCAGCATAATTACCCAAAGAAAATAATGCCATTCCAAGGCGCCAGGTAACAAGAGGGTTACTTGTAATTTCTTTGGCCTTTTTTAACTGCAATACCTCTTCTGCTGTATTTTTTGTTTCATGATAAATGTCTGATAAAAGTAACCGGGCATCGAGAAAAGTGGTATCGTGTTCCAAAATTTGTTTACAGCGGTTTATTGCCTGGGAATATTCCTGCCGGGAAAACATTTGCCGTGCCTCATCAAACCAATGTTGCACCCTCCGGTTTGGTTGAGCTGCCAATGATGATGCAAATAACAAAAAAAGAAAAAAAACCAATCCTCTCTTCAACAGGTAATTTCCCCTTAATCCTAACCTGTAAACCCTATTTTCCGTATAATTTTCCATCATTGCAGAAAAACAATAAAAAAATGAATTTTATTTGTTTTTTTGTATTTGTATTTTTTCTTATTTTGGCTCTATAATTTAAAACTTTACAAAAGTAATTGACTTATTTTTTTTTGAATGAACTTTAAAAAATGAAACGGAAAGTAAACAAAAAAAATTTTACCGAAGCAGACAACTTCGAGCGAAAACAAAAAAAACATCTGGGCAAAAGGGACAAGAGTTCCAAAAGAAGACTTACCATTTACGATGAATTTGAAGATGAAGACCTGGACGATTACGCTTCAAACTATGATGATTTTGAAGAAGAAGATGACTTTTAATTGTTACCCTATAAGGAAAAATCCACAGTAAAATAATTTTCATCAATCCCCGGCCGGTAATTTGGTTCCAATTTTCTATTCGGGAAAAAAAGCCTCTGCCCCGGGGTAATTGTATTTTGCCCGGGCAATTTTTTCGGGGAAACAAAAATAGGTAACCTCAGCTTTTGCACATATTTCTCCTGCCCCATCCAGTAAAGTGCAATCAATTAACGCCAAATGTTTTTCTCTTGAAATTAGCCTGGCACGGACAGTTATCTCACCTTTTGAAATGTAAACCGGTTTGGTGTAATTAATATTCAATGCAGTGGTTACTCCCGAGGTTTTAAGTTTAACAAAAACCAGCCATGCGGCCGCTTCATCCATTAAAGTTGCCTGAATTCCTCCATGCAATACACCTACCCAACCTTCATATTCCTTTTTAGGTTGCCATTTAGCCACCAAAGTTTCCTCATCAAGCCAAAACCGAAGGTGCAACCCATGTTCGTTTGCCGGCGAACAGCCAAAACAATTGTAGGCATCGTTTTGGGCTGCACTGGCAAAAGGATTTGTAATTTTCTTCATTTTATGGTATTGGTTAAGAAAAAAGGCCGGCAAATTTTGCCAGCCAGTATTGTTTTATCCTGAAAAAAAATTTAGTTCCCTCCCAAAATCAGTGGCAAACCTTCTTCTCCACTGCCAATAACCACTACTTTGGCATTAGGAGATTCAGCCAGACTTATTGTAGCTTCAATTCCCCGTTG